>JALYKJ010000316.1 GCA_030774845.1 Verrucomicrobiota bacterium | reverse complement strand
CAATAAACGTTGTCCTCCTGCTTTTTAATTTGCTTCCGGCTTTTCCGATGGACGGCGGGCGCGTTTTGCGCGCGCTGCTCGCGACTCGCTTGAGTTATGCTCGGGCGACACAAATCGCCGCCAGCATCGGCCAGGGTTGCGCATTTGTTTTCGGATTTCTCGGTTTGTTCGGCCCGAACCCGTTCCTGCTTTTCATCGCGCTGTTCGTTTACATCGGCGCGTCGCAGGAAGCGGCGTTGGCGCAAATGCGAGATGTTTCGCGCCGGTTCCCGGTTTCGAGCGCGATGGTGCGCGAATTTCGTTCGCTTCCGGAAAGCGCGACGTTGCAGGAAGCCGTCGACGCATTGCTCGCGACTTCGCAGCACGATTTTCCGGTTGTGGATGAGAACGGTGGAGTCGCCGGCATTTTAACGCGACACGATCTGATCGCTGCTTTGCGCAAAAGCGATTCGGCGATTCGGGTGGGCGATGTGATGCGTCGCGACATTCCGACCGTGACCACGGGCACGCGGTTCGAAGAAGCATTTCGGATCATGCAGGAATGCAATTGTCCGGCCGTGCCGGTGCTCGACAGCATGAAACGGTTGGTCGGTCTGCTCACGCCGGAAAATGTGAGCGAACTGATGATGGTGCAGTCCGCGCTGCCGCGGCGTCGGGCCGCGTAAAGAATTCCATATTTGGAGGGACACGCGCCGTCGTGTCCCAAATATTAGGGCGTCGACGGCGGGGACGCCCTCCAATTGTCGATCTTTGTCGCAATGAGTACATTTGGCGATCGAACGATGGCAGCGAAAAAGGAAAAACCCGATCTGCAAAAGAAGGTACACGAAGTCCCGCACAAGCCGGGTGTGTACTTGATGCGCGACCGTTTCAACCGCGTGATTTATGTCGGCAAGGCGCGCGATCTGCGCAAACGCGTCAGCTCCTATTTTTTGCCGTCGAAACTGGCGCAGGCGGATTTGAAAACGCGCGCAATGCTCGAGGCGACGTGGGATTTTGAAACGCACGTCGTCCGCAGCGAAGCCGAGTCAGTCTTGCTCGAAGGCAAGCTGATCAAGGAATACCGGCCGCGCTACAATATTTCATTTCGCGACGATAAACGATTCTTGCTGGTCAAGATCGACATGTCGGAGGAATGGCCGCGTTTTCGGCTGACCCGTTTCAGGAAAAATGACGCCGCGCGCTATTTCGGTCCCTACGCGGATGCGGGCGCGTTACGCCAAACCTTGAACTTGATGCGAAAAAAATTTGGCGTCCTCACGTTTGGCCGGGGTGCGCCGACGGAGCGTGAATTGAAATCTTCGACTTATCAGGTGCCGGTGCGCTTGAGCGAAATTACGGCTGAACAATATCGGGAACGTGCCGCGCAGGCCTGCGAATTTCTGGAAGGACATTCGCGCGAAATGATCGACGCGCTGGACGAACAAATGCGAATAGCGGCCGAGAAAATGGAATTCGAGAAGGCGGCCGAACTCCGCAACATGATTGACGATGTGCGCCAAACGACCAGGCAAGTGCGGCGCTTCACCCGCGGAACGCTCCCGAGCGCGATCGATCCATTGGCCGATGTGCAGGCGCTCGGCGACGCGTTGCAACTTCCGCGATTGCCGCGGGTGATGGAGTGTTTCGACATCTCTAACATTTCCACGACGCACGTGGTCGCCTCGATGGTCTGTTTCCGTGACGGCGTGGCCGACAAAGATTGCTACCGCCGATATCGCGTGCGAA
The DNA here is from genome assembly GCA_030774845.1 of Verrucomicrobiota bacterium. Lineage (GTDB taxonomy): Bacteria > Verrucomicrobiota > Verrucomicrobiia > Chthoniobacterales > UBA10450 > AV40. The sequence goes on along the minus strand of JALYKJ010000316.1, from coordinate 2,353 downwards.
CCGTCGAAGGCCAGGACGATTTCGCCAGTATGGCTGAAGTCGTCCGGCGAAGGTACTCGCGGGTTTTGCTCGAAGCGCGCGACAAAAATCCGGGGATGGCGGAGTTCTCGCAGGAAAGTCCAGTCGACGCGTTGCAACACGCAGCCGATAGCGACGTGGCGGAGAAAAACGATCATGCGCTGTTTGTCGCCGTTCGCCTCCCGGATTTAATCATCGTCGATGGCGGCAAAGGTCAGCTTTCGTCCGCTTGTCGGGAATTGCAGCGATTGGGGCTGCACGATTTGGCAATCATCGGTCTGGCGAAAGAGCACGAGGAAATTTACCGGCCCAGTCGGGCGATGCCGCTTCAACTGCCGGCGGATTCCGGGGCGTTGCATCTGCTTCAACGAATCCGCGACGAAGCGCATCGCTTCGCGAACGCGTATCACCAGCTTTTGCTCAAGAAACGAATAGACGAAAGTATTCTCGACGATTGCCCGGGCGTGAGTCAGAACCGAAAGAACCTGCTCCTGCGAAAATTTGGGTCGGTCAATCGCTTGCGTAAAGCAAGCGTCGATCAAATCGCGGCGATCGAAGGGATCGGACCGAAACTGGCCGAAGAAGTGCACCGGTTTTTGCAACGGCATTGACGCAAGCGTTCCCCAAAGGAAGATGTCGATCCTGATGAAGCCTTTGCGAGTGATTTTCATCGTTACTTTGCTGCCAGCGTTTGTTTTCGCGCAAAGCTTGCAGCCGACGGCTACACCAATTCTGTCCTCGGCAAACGACGAGGAAACAATTGTCCCCACGTTTGAGACGCAAAAGCTGGCCCGCGCTTACATTCTCGATATTCCTGCGCCGCGCGGGCAAATCACGGATCGCACTGGGCTGCCGCTCGCCCAAAACAAAGTCAACTACAATCTTGCTGTCAGTTTTCCAACGCCGCTCGATTTTACCGATGTGAAAGCGGTCGGCTTTGCTCGGGAAAAGATAGACAAAGCGACAAAATTGACCGGTCGCGCGATCAAAATTTCGGACGATGCGATCCTCCGTCATTATCACAACCGCGGAATTCTGCCGTTGGAGATCGCGCAGAACCTGAGCAAATCGGAATACGAAGCGGTAAAAGATCGATCGAAGGATTTCTTAGTCGTGCGGCCGATTTATGTGCGGACTTATCCAAACGGAAAAGTCGCGGGACAAATCGTCGGTTACACGGGCAAAACGGGTCGCAATCTGGACGGTATCATCGACAACCACGAAACGCTTTGGCCGGAAACAGAAGGTCGCGACGGTCTGGAGCAAACGTTCAACGAATTGCTCACTGGCAAGCATGGCGAATACAAGCTGACCTTTGACAAGGACGGCCGCAAAACTTCCGAGAAGCTGATCAAGTCGGCTGTTCCTGGAAACAATATCATCACGACATTGGATCTGCGCCTTCAGCAACTCGCTGAAAAAGCGCTGGAGTCGAAAGCCAAACGCGGCGCCATCGTGATTGTCGATCCAACTGATGGCGACATTCTGGCGATGGCCTCGTGGCCGACGTATGATCCGAACTCTTTCGTTCCATCCATCTCGGCCGAGAAGTTTAAGCAATTACAGGACGATCCTGATCTTCCGCTTCTGGCGCGCGCGTTTCGGTCGGCCTACCCGCCGGGTTCAACCTTCAAAGTCGCGGTTGGAATCGCTGCGCTCGAGACCGGCGCGGTTCACGGGGACGATCTCTATCAATGCGTGCCGGGAATTCAGATCGGCAATCTCACTTTCCATAATTGGAAAAAAGGCGATCGCGGTGCGCTCAATTTTGTCCAGGCATTAACCGAATCGTGCGACACGTGGTTCTATCAGGTCGGCATCAAGATCGGCGCGGAGCCAATCATCGAATGGGCTCTGAAACTTGGTTTCGGCGCGAAGTCCGGGATTCCGTTGCGCGGCGAGGCGGAAGGACGCATCCCGAACGACGAGTACATGAAAGCGACCCACGGCCGCAAATTGCTCAACGGCGACATCGCGAACTTGTCGATCGGTCAGGGCGACACCCAGGTTACACCGCTGCAAATGGCGCAGGCGATGGCGATCGTCGCGAATGGCGGCAGTTTTTATCAAACGCGGCTCGTGCGCCAGGTGCAATCGCTCGATCACGAAATCGTGACCGCCTATCAATTGCGCGAAAAACGTTCACTCGATGCTTCCGCGGAAACGATGGAAGAGGTCCGCGCGGGAATGATCGAAGTCGTCAACGGACCGAACGGCACCGGACACGAAGCGCAGTTGGAAGGTGTTGAAGTTGCGGGAAAAACCGGAACTGCGCAGTGGGGGCCGAAAAACAAGGAACGCACTGCCGCGTGGTTCGCCGGATTTTTACCGGCCG
>JALYKJ010000315.1 GCA_030774845.1 Verrucomicrobiota bacterium | reverse complement strand
GCCCATAAATGTCGCAGTCGCACAGACCGACGCGCGCTTTGGTGTGCTCGAGCGCGACCGCGAGATTTGCCGCGACCGTTGATTTGCCAACGCCGCCTTTGCCGCTCGCCACCGCGATAACGTGTTTGATCCCCGGAATCCGCGTGGCGCCAACAGTTGCACCAGCACCTCCGGGCGGCGCGTGAATGTCGATCAAGACTTTTGCGGTGCGAACGCCGTTGATCGCTCGCAAGACTTTCTCAGCATCGTTCTTAATTGTCGCGGGAACGTTGGGATCGTTGGTGGCGAGTGCGAGTTGCACTTTTACTTCGCCGCGATCGATCTGGACATCTTTAACGAGACCGAACGACACAATGTCGCGACTAAATCCCGGATAACGGACCGAGCGCAGCGCATCGCGAACTTGTTCTTCTGAAATCGACATCCCTGAAACCTAAGCCGCGGCCAAGGTCAGTAAAGACGAGTCGTTCTTCTTTGCTTGAAAAGGCGCCGCCTTACAGACAGGATCGCGGCATGAAGAAACAAATCTCAGTTATTTTCGCAATCACGGCGGTCGCGCTGCTTGGCGGATGCGCAATGTTCCAGGAGAGCGGACAATCCGCGTTGGTAGGCACTTGGACGAACTCGCTCGGCACGGTGTGGGCGATCAAGGCCGACGGCACTTTCCAAGTGGCGCTTAATAACAGCAATCGAGTCAGCGTCTGGGGCAAATATACCGTAGCAGGCGATACGATGACGATCCAAGAGTCGCACGGCTCGAAAACGCCGAAGGCCTGCAAAGGTCAAGCCACCTACAAATTCAGCCGCAACGGCGACACACTGCAGTTCACGCTCGTGAGCGACAAGTGCAAGCTGCGCGAGAAAAACGTGCTGCTGCCGTGGAAACCCTGGAAGGGAAAATAACTTCCGCGGCCTAACAGCGCTGCCGAAGAGCGCGGTTTCTGGATTCGGTTCCGGCTACATCACTTTCTTGCCGACTGATATGCCGATGACGAAGAAGATCAGGCATACGACCAGGAAGAGGAAGAAAAGGAATTTGGCGATGCCAGCGGCGGCTGAAACAATTTCGATTACCGCCTAAAGCTGATTCGTGGCAAGCAATCAGGTCGCGCGCCACAAGATGTCGATCTTGCGAATTACTTGTGCACGCCTTGGCGAAAGAAGATTCGTTCGCGCTCAATCTCGGCACCGCGACTGGAAAAAAACTGCCGCAGCTCGGGAGTAAGATAATCGCCGTTTGGCAGTGGATTGACCGTCAGATAAATTTTGCCGCGAGGCGCTAGCCCTAATTGCAGATCACGCAGCAGGAAATCCCATTCGCTTGGTCCCCAGCGCGAATTCGTCCCGCGGTATCGGTCAAAGCCGATCGAAAATGCGGTGATCCAGTCGAACTGTTGGTGAAGATTTGGGAGCGATTCGAACGGTTGGATCCTGAAAACAGTGCGCGGCACGCCAAAGACTTCGAGCAGTTCCTTAAAAAGCGGCGATTCATCGACGTCGAGACCAAGAACGGAATGACGAAACCGTTTCAGAATGAACAAAAAAAAGCCGCCGCCGCAGCCGAGATCGAGGACACGCTGTGGCGGGCAGCGATGAAGTTTCAAATCCTGGACACGCTCGCGATTGACCCGCAACCAGTGATCGATATCCGCATATTTTGCATAGAGCGAACCGGCATAACGTTTTTCAATCTCACAAAGACGACTTTGATCAATACCCGCGAGAACGGGCCCAAACGGAAGGCGAAAAACGGAACGCTGCGCCCTGCGCCAAGCGCGCCGATAAGTTTCCCGACGAGCTAGCTTGGCGAGTTTGCGATGCAATTTCACGAGAGCGCCACGGCAATTTCGCGAAGCAAACCGGGGCCGCGATAAATCAGGCCGGTATAAATCTGCAGAAGCTGGGCGCCGGCTTCGATTTTTTCGCGCGCGGAACTGGCGTCTGTGATTCCGCCGGAAGCGATGACGGGGATTGTCGATTTTGCGACGATCTCTCGGACAAGCGCAGTGGATTTTTCCCGCAATGGCCCACCGCTCAATCCACCTTGCTCGTCTCGCGTAGTTGGAATCGGCGAATGATCGATGGTCGTATTAGTCGCGATAATCCCGGCGACTTTGTTCGCCTCGCATGTTGAAAGAATGTGCTGTAGCTCGTCCGGCGCCAAGTCGGGTGCAATTTTCACGACGACAGGCTTACGGGTTATCAGATTTTTTTCACCGACCGCCGAAAGTAATTTGGAAAGCGCATCCGGCCCCTGCAGTTCGCGCAACCCCGGTGTGTTCGGCGAACTAACGTTGAGCACAATATAATCGGCAAATTCGCGCAGAAGCCGGAACGAATAGAGATAATCTTCACTTGCCTCCGTTAGCGGCGTGCTCATCGATTTTCCAATGTTGATTCCAACCGGCACGTTTGGCCAACGGCCGCTGCGCTGCAATTTGCTGAGTCGGTGTGCGATTGTGTCGGCACCGTCGTTGTTGAAGCCGAGACGATTGATCAACGCCTTTTGATCGGGGAAACGAAAAATGCGCGGCTTCGGATTACCCGGCTGCGCCTTTGCCGTGACCGTCCCGATCTCGATGAAACCAAAGCCAAGCGCAGCCCATGCCGGTAACGCGACGCCGTTTTTGTCGAGGCCGGCAGCAAGGCCAATTGGATTTGGGAAATTCAGACCGAAAAGGCTTTTTGGTTTTGGCGGTGGCTGAAAAGCTTTTAGGACGCGCAGCGCAAGATCGACCCGCGATGCCGCGCGCAAACTCCCGATTGCGAGCCGGTGGGCGGTTTCGGGATTAATTGAAAAGAGAAGCGGCCTAACGAGTCGCTCGTAGGCGTCCTTCATTTGCCGATGCAGAATTGGCTGAAGACGGAATCCAGAATTTGTTCGACGCCGACGGTGCCGATCACTTCACCGACTGCTCCCAGAGCATCATTAAGATCAACCGACAGGTACTCAGATGAGAATGTTTCGTCGAAGGTCTTTCGCGCGCGATCGCACGCTTCCAGAGCGCGTCGCAAGCAATCGCGATGACGCATGTTGATGGCAAGCGCGTTTTCCGGTCGCAAGTTTTGTTTGCCGATCCGCGAAAGAATTTCGTTCTCAAGATCCCCCAAGCCGTCGCCGGTTACGCAAGAAACCCGAAGCGCATTGTTGTTTTTCCATTCCGGATGTTCGGATAAATCGCTTTTGTTCAGGACGAGGATTTCGTTCCCATCCGCGTTCTGCTCGAAATGACCCGGGGGCGGCGCGTTTCGATCGACAATGTGCAGGCGCAAGTCAGCTTTTTGCAGTGAACGCTCGGTGCGTGCAATTCCTTCGCGTTCGATATCGGATGTCGATGTTCGAAGTCCGGCAGTATCGAGCAAACGAACCGGGACCCCGCGCAAATTGACGGTTTCTTCGATGGTATCGCGGGTTGTGCCGTGAGTGTCGCTCACGATCACGCGTTCGTAGCCGAGGAGACGATTGAGCAAGCTGGATTTGCCAGCATTGGTCGCTCCATAAATCACAACCCGGACTCCGTCGCGCAAAATGCGGCCGTGATCGGCAGTTGCAAGAAGCGCGGCAATTTGTTCGCGAACTGAGTCGAGTCGCGCGCGCAATGACTCGCCTTCGTCCGGCGCGATTCCTTCCTCTGAAAAATCAATTGAGGCTTCGATATGGGCGAGAAGATCGACCAGGGCGTGGCGAATCTTTGCGATTCTTTCACCAAGCTTGCCCTCGAGCTGTTCGGTGGCGGAACGCAGGGCCAGATCGGTGCGAGCGCGAATCAAGTCGATCACGGCTTCCGCCTGGGTCAGGTCCATTTTGCCATTCAGAAAAGCGCGCTCGGTAAATTCTCCCGGACGCGCACTCCGCGCACCCGTGCGCAAACAAGCTTCGAGAACTTTCGCCGTCACCAATGTTCCACCATGGCAGCTGATCTCGACCAGATCCTCGCCCGTGTAACTGGCCGGCGCGCGATGGATCGACAGCATGACTTGGTCGATCAAGTCCCCTGATTCGCTGACGACCTCGCCCAAATGCTGAACGTGAGAGGCAAATTCCGGCGGCGCTTCTTTGCCGCGAAAAATTTTATCCGCGATTGGGATGGCATTTGGTCCGGAGATTCGCACCAGGGCGATTGCGCCTTCGCCAGCAGGGGTCGAGATCGCGGCAATTGTTTCGGCGGCGATCACTTCCGAATCGCCTGCGGCCGAAAGGGTCGCTTCTACGAGAGCAGTCTCTTCAGCGCTGCGATGCATTTTTCGTTTTGCTCCATTGTTCCCACGGTGATGCGCAACCACTCCGGCAAATTGTAGCTGCGCAACGGGCGAACGATAATTTTCATGCTCAGCAGTCTTTTGAACACCGCCGGACCATCGCCCACATTGACGAAAACAAAATTGCCTGCGCTTGAACTGAATTTCAATTTCATCGCGCGAAATTCGTTTTCCAAATAAGCGCGACCGGAATCCACTACGCGTTTACTTTTGCGCAAATGTTCGTGGTCTCCGATAGCGGCCAGCGCACCCATCTGAGCAACGCCGTTAACATTGAACGGTTGTCTGGTTTTCTGGAGAACCTCAATCAGCTCCGGTCGGGCGATTCCATAGCCCACGCGCAGACTGGCCAACCCATGAATTTTCGAAAACGTGCGCAAAATGACAACGTTTCGCCCGTTGCGCGCGTGACGAAGCGTATCGGGTGGATCGTCCAGAAATTCAAAATACGCTTCATCCAGAACGGTGATGACCTCGTCCGGCACACGCGCCAGGAAATTGTCGATCTTCTCCTGCCCAATCAATGATCCGGTTGGATTGTTTGGATTGGCAATGAAGATGATTTTCGTCTTCGGCGTGATCGCGCCCAGCATCTCGTCCAGCTCGGGTTGAAAATTTATTGTCGACGTCTCAATAGTCCGTGCATCAAAAAGCTGCGCGATCAGTTTATAGGCGATAAATGCGTACTCAGAAGTTACGACCTCGTCGCCGCGATTGAGAAACGCGTGACCGATGAACTCGATGATCTCGTTAGAGCCTTTTCCGAGAATAATATTTTCGCGGCCTAATCCCAATCGTTCCGCGATTGCCTCACGCAAGTAGACACCGGTGCCCTCGGGATAGAGCTGTGCCGATTCAATCGCAGCGCGCATCGCCGTCACGGCCTTTGGAGACGGGCCAAGAGCGTTCTCGTTGGAGGCGAGCTTGATGATGGCGCCCGGGTGCACACCGAGCTCGCGCGCCGTTTCTTCAATCGGCTTGCCCGGTTCGTAAACGGCGAGATGGCGCAGTTGCGGGTTTGCTCGGTTCCAGATTGACGTCACGCGATCAAATCTAGACGCAATTGAGAGTTGAACAAAAGCCGCTGCGCACCGGCAGGGATCGATACGCGTGGAGTGCGCGCCGAGTCAGTCGGCATGGCGCCGAGGGGCGGGAAAAACCGCCAGAATTGCTTTTTTTGCTTGCGTTTGGGCAAGCTTTTCGGGTAAAAAAACGCGCCTGGTCAGGCTGGAGTTTATAGGTGGCACCAAAATTGTTATTGACGGTGCGACGCAATTATGAGAAATATGGAAATCCTAAAAACCACAGTCATCACAACTCGCCGCCTGGCAAAGGATAATCGCAACATGAAAATTATTAGGGTCTCTTCTCTTAGCGCACTGCTCATCGCAGCAGGGTCGCTTTTACTCGCCACCAGTGCCCACGCCACCGTCGTCGATCTGATCAACGGCGACACCGGCACGATCAATGGAGCAATTTTTGACTGGACGCCAGCTCAGCCCACGGGCACCGGAATTATTCAGCCTTTCTTGCGGGTTTACAACGGAACCGGTGCGGAGGAGCAGGGTTACAACACTTCCGGCGGAACACCGTTTGATGATTTGGCCGGGCCGTGGACCCACGATCTCACTTTTGCCGACTTAATGACCACTGCGGTCACAATCAATGGGCAGAACTACTTCAAATT
>JALYKJ010000314.1 GCA_030774845.1 Verrucomicrobiota bacterium | reverse complement strand
CCTGCAGCCGGAATTTACGCATATATACATCAAAGCGTCCTTCGTCACGCCGGACGATATCTTCGCGCTGACGGAAGGAATGCTCACTGCCATTTTCAAAGCCGCGCGCAACATCGACATAAAGACGCCGTTCGATCGGCTCACTTATCACGAAGCGGTCAGCCGCTACGGGAGCGACAAGCCCGATCGCCGCTTCGGCATCGATCTTGTCGATCTTAGCGACGATTTTCGCGCGAGCGGTTTCAAGGTTTTCCGTGGTGCGATTGATTCCGGCGGCGTGGTCAAAGCGATCAACGCAAAGGGATTCGCCGGGATTACGATCGGACAAGTCGATGAGCTGACGGAAAAGGCGAAAGTCTTCGGCGGGAAAGGTCTCGCCTTCATCAAGGTCGAGAACGGCGAATGGAAATCGCCGATCGTGAAATTTTTCAATGACGCGGAAAAGGCTGCACTGAAAACGAAATTACAGATCGAAGAAGGCGATCTGATTTTGTTCGGCGCGGACAAATGGGAGATCGCCTGCGAAGTGCTCGGACGGATTCGGCTGCGCGTGGCAGAAATTCAGAATTTGAATACCAGCGCCGCGAAAGGCCAGTCCGGCTCGGACTCAGACCAGGCCCTGGTCCAACATGGCGTCGGCGACTTTAACGAAACCGGCGATGTTCGCGCCGTTCACGTAATTGCCAGGCGTGCCGTATTTTTCGGCGGTGCGCGCGCAAACTTCGTGAATCGTCTTCATGATGTTGAACAGCCGGGCATCAACTTCTTCGCGTGTCCATCTCACCCGCATACTGTTCTGCGCCATCTCCAGTCCTGAAGTCGCGACGCCACCGGCATTCGCCGCTTTACCCGGTCCAAAAAGAATCTTGGCGTCGAGGAACTGATTCACGCCATCGATCGCCGTCGGCATGTTGGCGCCTTCGGAGACAACGTAACAGCCGTTCTTCAAAAGATTGGCTGCGTCCTTGCCGTTGATCTCGTTCTGGGTCGCGCTCGGAAACGCGCACTCCGCCTTGTGATTCCAAAGCGGATTGTAATCGAGCTTCGGATTCACCGGCGTGAACACCGTGCCTTTGAATTTGTCGGCGTATTCGGAGATTCGGCCGCGCCGGACGTTCTTGAGGTCCATCACGAAGGCCAGTTTTTCGCGCGTGATTCCCGCTTCATCAAAAATGTAACCGGTGGAATCGGACATCGTGACCGGCTTCGCGCCCAACGAAATTAATTTCTCGACCGTGTATTGCGCGACGTTCCCGCTTCCCGAAACGAGCGCGGTCTTGCCCCTGAGATCTTCCTTGCGCGTTTTGAGCATCTCTTCGGCGAAATAAACCGCGCCGTAGCCGGTCGCCTCCGGCCGAATCACTGATCCGCCCCACGTCAATCCTTTGCCCGTCATCACGCCGGTGAACTCGTTTTTCAGGCGCTTATACATTCCGAACAAAAATCCGATCTCTCGCGCGCCGACGCCGATGTCGCCCGCCGGCACGTCCGTGTCCGGGCCGATGTGCCGGAACAATTCGCACATGAACGCCTGACAAAATCGCGTCACCTCGGCGTCGCTTTTTCCGTGGGGATCGAAATCCGAGCCGCCCTTGCCGCCGCCCATCGGCAACGTGGTCAGCGCGTTTTTAAATACTTGCTCGAACGCGAGAAATTTCAGGATACCGAGATTGACCGTGGGATGAAATCGCAGCCCGCCTTTGTAGGGGCCAATCGCGCTGTTCATCTGGACGCGAAACCCGCGATTCACATGGATCTCGCCCTTGTCGTCCTGCCAGGGGACGCGGAACATGATCACGCGCTCCGGTTCAATGATTCGCTCGAGGATCTTCGCTTTCCGGTAGTGCGGATTTCGATCCATCACCAGCGTGAGCGACTCGACTACTTCCTGCACCGCCTGGTGAAACTCGAGTTCGCCCGGGTTTTTGGCCTTCACCTCGGCCATTAACTTCGAAACGTAATTTTCCATGAACTTCTAACGCGAATGGACGCGAAACTTAGCCGTATCTCCCCGCGAAACAAGCGGGAAACCTGTCCGCTTGCCCGCCACGCCGTAGTCTCTGGTCACGCCGGAGCTTTGCGAAGGTGGATGACGAAGGCGGGCAGAAAAGTGCCCCTCAGCAACCGCGCGATCTTAATTATTGGAAAGCTACAGGTGTTCGAACAGCGAGTCCGCCAACGGAGGATTGATCTTGATCGTGTTGATGCGGGAGGTTTCGAGCACCTTGCCAGTTTTGAGATCGGTTTCCGAGCCGGCGAAGGCGAATCGCACGCCAGATATCGTACGAAAATCTGAGCTTCGCTGCTCGATCGTCGTTGGAGTCGGATCGATATCCACGTGCAGCGGACGAAAGTCACGACGTCGGGTAATCAACCAATTCTTCGGATCAACGTAGAGCGTTGTGCGATAGCCGTCGCGTAAAGTGACACGAAGCGCGTAGTAATTGATCCCTTCAATCTTTTCCCTTCCAACGAGTTCGACCTGATGGCCCCGTTGCCGGAGTTCATGCAACCCGAAAAGCTTTCCCGGCAACTCGACTCCGTGCTGAAGAGCCGCCGTCGCTCCAGGTGAAGTGGTTTTAGATGCTTTGCCATTCCATTCCCAACCGCGCTGCCCCTCGAACGCC
>JALYKJ010000313.1 GCA_030774845.1 Verrucomicrobiota bacterium | reverse complement strand
GTCCCTATGTGCTCGATTGCAGAAACGTAGCCAAGCCAATCACGCGCGGCGCCGCTGACATCCAACAGGACGTACTGAATCAGCCCGACGAGGAAGAGCAGCGTGATTGCAACGAATGAAATGACGGCGGCAATGATTTGATTCGTCGTCAGCACCGATGTGAAGCAGCCGATCGAAATATAAAACATTCCCAACAGCAGCAGCATCACGTACGGTCCCAAGAACGTACCCACAGGCGGCGCCGGCTGATGGGTGATCTTTTGTAAAATTACAAAGTAAAACAGCGTTGGTATCCAGAGCACGATGTAAAACACCAGTGCGCCAAAAAACTTGGCGAGCACCACCTGCAAGTCTCGGACCGGTGCGGTCATCAACGGCTCGATTGTTCCGAGCCGGAATTCTTCAGCAAAGAGCCGCATTGTAATCAGGGGGAAAATCATGACGAATGGCACCCAGAACAAAAACCAGTTGAAAAACAGAACCTCGGCTGAGACCTCCAGCGGTCGTTGGTTCATGTATGGCACGACGAAGTAAGAAAAATTGACACCGCTGACGAAGAGGAAAAATACCAGGACGACATAGGCGATCGGCGAATGGAAATAACCGCGAATTTCACGAACCAGCAGTGTCCAGAATTTTCTCATCTCGTTAGATCGACATCTCCGTTAGTAATCATCCCACCCCGATCTGATCCGAATGCGTGATCTCGACGAACACGTCTTCGAGGGTCGCGCGGCGCTGCGAGAGCTCGCGTAACGTCCATTTGCGCGCGGCCGCGAGCCGGAAAATTTCTTCGCGCACATCCAGACCGGATTCGACGCGCAACGAAAATATTTGCCAATCGTCGTCTTGATCGGTCGTCACGTCGCGGACGCCGGAGATCTTCTTCAGCTCTTCCGCGCCATCATCCTTGCCCGTTTTCGCTTCGACCACCACGCCGCCGGCCTGGCGGATCTGTCCCAGAAGATTTTCCGGCGTATCGCACGCTTCGATTCGGCCCTTATGAATAATGATTACGCGGCTGCAGGTCATCTCCACCTCCGGCAAAATGTGGGTCGAAAGCAAAATCGTGTGCTGTTTGCCGAGATTTTTAATCAGTTCGCGCACCTGCCGAATTTGGTTGGGATCGAGGCCAATGGTCGGCTCGTCGAGAATGAGAAGATCGGGCTCGCTCACAAGCGCATCGGCCAACCCGACTCGCTGCCGATAGCCTTTGGAAAGTGTGCCGATTAATTTTCTTTCCACTTCGCGCAAACCGCACAGTTGTTTCACATCACCGACGCGCTCGGCTACGCGGCGATGGGGCACACCTTTAAGCGCGGCGCGATAATCGAGATACTCCGTGACCCGCATATCGTTATAGAGGGGAACATTCTCCGGCATGTAACCGAGTCGCGAGCGCGCCTGGAGCGATTGCTCGAAAACATCGAACCCCGCGATTGAGGCGCGACCGGAACTGGCCGGCATAAATCCGGCCAAAATTCGCATGGTCGTGGTCTTACCGGCGCCGTTCGGTCCGAGAAAACCCATGATCTCTCCCTGGCCGACCTCGAAGTTCAAATCCCGAATCGCGGTCTGCCCGGCGTAGCGTTTGGTTAAGTTTTCAACTTTGATCATGCGGAATTACTTGGTGAGACAATTGAGGTGCTAATGCGTTGCCAAAAATTTTCAGCTGTCAACGGGCAGCCAGCGTCACTGTCTCAACTCGCTGTCCGGCGGCGCCAGCGCGAACGACGCCGACTGTGAAATCGACGCTATTCCCGCCGCTCGCGCGGCCGAGGAGGTTCTCGACGTCTTTGACCGAATTCACGTCGTGTTTGCCGACGCGGTAAATCACCAGGCCACGCTCGATCCCGGCTTGATCGGCCGGGCTGTTTGGTTCCACCGCGCTGATCAACACACCGCGTCCCGGCTCATAACCGAGCGCGTCGGTTAATTCCTCGTTCAAATCCTGTAGTTGCATCCCGAACATACGCTGGGCGTTGTTGGTTTCTTCCGACGCCGGCTGATTTTTTCCTCTCGGATGTTTTTCGGCGAATGCTTTGAAATTTTTCACGCTATCGCGCACGACGTCGGCCGGAATAGCGAATCCGAGACCTTGTGTCGGCACGCCTTGGGGAGTGAACGCCATTTTGGCGGAGCTGATCCCGACCAATCGTCCCGAGATATCGATCACGGGGCCGCCGCTGTTTCCCGGGTTAATGGCCGCGTCCGTTTGCACGAGGTCTTTGTATTCGATGTTTTCGATGGCAATGTCGCGTTTGGTCGCGCTCAACACGCCGCGGCTGATCGAGCTGCCGTAACCGACCGCGTTGCCGACGACGAGGACGGTTTCGCCTAACAAGTTTGGCGAAATATTATCGAGATTGATGAACGGGAACGAATCTTTCGAGTCGATCTTGATGAAGGCGAGGTCTTTCTTGTCGTCGCCGGTGATGTAATGCGCGCTGTAGGTTTTGCCGTTGTTCGTTGTCACCTGAATTTTCAAGTCCGCGGCGCGCTCCACCACGTGTTGATTGGTCACAATGTAGCCGGCTGGATCGACAATGAATCCGGATCCGAGGCTTTGCAGTGTTTGCCGAATCTCGCGTGGACGCCCGCGGTAATAACCGAAAAATTGCGCGTAAAAATCTTCGATTGGATCGCGCACCGTCCGCCGAACTACGCGCTCGGTGTTGATGTTAACGACAGCTGGCAAAACTTTCGCGATGGCGAGGACCGCCGGCTCTGCCGCGGGATCGCTCTGAGCAAAACAAGATGTCGATCTTGCCAGCGCGAATGCGCAAGGGCCGATCAATCCCAGGCAGAATTTCCCATGAGTTCCCATTTGTGCGGTGCAAGTAACAAAGCTGCCTCGGCACTGTCAACTTGCTGCTCCGCGTAACGGCTGCAGATTAACCGTGCCATGCGCACCTCAATCGCCGCTCGAGCCAATCTGGAGCTGATCGACCAGAATTATCAGCGCTGGCAGGAGGATCCCGCATCGGTGGATCCAAGCTGGTCGGCGTTTTTTGAGGGGTTCGAGCTGGGCAATTTGCCGCAGCGAAACGGCGCCGCGGTCGCTGCGCCGCACACTGGTGTTCGCGAAAGTCCATTACAGACGCGGATCGACGGGCTGGTTTATGCCTACCGCACTTTAGGCCACACGATCGCGCACGTGAATCCGTTGGCGGAAAAACGCCCGGAAAATCCGTCGCTGACATTGCGCGAGCTAGGTTTCAGCGAAAAGGATCTCGATCTTCGCGTCTCTTCAAAATTCTTTGCCGACAATGAAGAGATGACACTGCGCGAGATGATCGCGCGTCTGCAAAAAATTTACGCGGACTCGATCGGCGCCGAGTTCATGCACATTCAGAACACGCGCATCCGAAATTGGGTGCTGCATCGTCTGGAATCGCGGCCGGATAAGCGGCACACGCCGCGCGCAGTGCAAATCGCTTTGCTGCGCGCCTTGATGGAAGCCGAATCGTTCGAGGTTTTTTTGCACTCGCGTTATGTCGGCCAGAAACGCTTTTCGATACAAGGCGCTGAATCGTTGATGGTCGTCCTCGACACGATTCTGCACAAATGTCCGGGCGTTGGCGTCGAGGAAATTTGCATGGGCATGACGCACCGCGGCCGGTTGAACGTGCTTGCGAATTTTCTAAAGAAATCGCTTCGCGACATTTTCACCGAGTTCAACGAAAACTACGTTCCTGACCTCGTCGCTGGCGATGGCGATGTGAAATATCATCTCGGTTACCGCACGGTGCGAAAACTCGCTTCCGGCGCGCAGGTCGAAATTCTGCTCGCGCCAAATCCGAGTCACCTTGAAGCGGTCGATCCAGTCGTGGAAGGAAAAGCGCGGGCGCGGCAACGCATTCGCAACGATACCGAACATCGCCGCAAAGTTTTGCCGCTCTTGCTTCATGGCGACGCGGCTTTCGCGGGGCAGGGGATCGTGGCCGAAACATTAAACATGTCGCAGCTGCATGGTTACGGGACCGGTGGCACCGTGCACGTGGTCGTGAATAATCAGATCGGTTTCACGACGCTCCCTGAAGATGCGCGCTCGTCGATGTACGCGGCCGATGTCGCGAAGATGATCGAGGTCCCAATTTTCCATGTTAACGGCGACGACCCGCTCGCGTGCATGCAGGTCAGCCAGCTCGCGCTCGATTTTCGTCAGGAATTCGGACGCGACCTCGTGATCGACATGTATTGCTACCGACGTTACGGCCACAATGAAGGCGACGAACCGGCATTCACCCAGCCCGATCTTTACGCGAAGATCGACAAGCACCCGTCCGTCGCGCAGCTCTACAAACGCGAGCTTCTCGGAGCGGGAACGTTGACCGAGGACGATGCTGCTTCGCTCGAGACCGAAATGAATCTGCGACTGGAGATGGCGCTCGATACCGTCAAAGCGATCGAGAAAGAGAAAGCGGGTACGCAGAAGGAAGTGAAAAAGTCGACCGCTGTCCTTCAGCCCGCCTACCAAAGTTCATCCGTCGCGACGGCAATCAATGAGAAAACGCTCAAGACGATTGTCGATGCGCTCACGCGTGTACCCGACGATTTCAACATTCAGCCCAAGATCAAACGCATCGTCATCGAGCATCGGCGCAAGGTTTTTGAAAACGGCGGGCCGTTCGAATGGCATTACGCCGAACTGCTCGCGTTTGGCGGGCTGCTGTTGGAAGGAACACCGATCAGATTGTCCGGCCAGGACAGTGCGCGCGGAACTTTCAGCACCCGCCATGCGATTCTTTACGACGCGAAAACCGGCGCTCCGTATGTGCCATTGATGCATTTGGGCGAGAAGCAGGCGCGCATTTGCATTTACAACAGCTTGCTCTCCGAAGCCGCGGTCCTCGGTTTCGATTACGGATATTCACTCGATTATCCGAACATGCTTTGCTTATGGGAAGCGCAGTTCGGCGATTTTGTTAACGGCGCGCAAACGATCATCGATCAATTCATCGTTTCCGCCGAATCGAAATGGCAGCGGCCGAGTGGGATCGTATTGCTCCTGCCGCACGGTTACGAAGGACAGGGTCCCGAACATTCCAGCGGCCGTCTCGAACGGTTTCTCCAACTTTGCGCCGAGGACAACATCCAGGTCTGCAATCTCACCACGTCGGCGCAGTATTTTCATGTGCTTCGCCGGCAGATGAAACGCGACTTCATCAAGCCGCTCGTGATCATGACGCCGAAAAGTTTGCTTCGCGCTGAATTTGCTTCTTCGCCTGCGAAAGACTTCACCAGCGGTAAGTTCGAGGAAATTCTCGGCTCACCCGAAGTTGGGCCAGCCAGCAAAATGAAACGTGTGATACTTTGCTCGGGCAAAGTTTACTACGACCTCATTAATTACCGCGCGGAGAAGAAGATCGACAGTGCGGCCATCATTCGGGTCGAGCAGCTTTATCCGCTGCACGAAACGAAATTGAAATCGATGATGAAAGCATTTCCGAAAACGGCAAAGCTCGTCTGGTGTCAGGAAGAACCGCAGAACATGGGCGCGTGGAGTTTTATCGAGCCGCGCTTGCGCAAACTCTTCGAGCACGAAATCGCTTATGCCGGCCGCGACGCCAGCGCCAGTCCCGCCGTCGGCTCGCTTGCCCGACACAAGCGCGAACAAGCCTGCCTCGTCGCCGATGCGTTTTCGATTTAGCTGATTCATCTCAAAACGCGTTGTCATCCCGAGCGGAGCGAGGGATCTCACAATCGAAGCGCGGATCACACAAAGTAATTAGCGTGATCAATGAGGTTATGAGAGATCCTTCACTTCGTTCAGGATGACAGCGTGGCGAGGGACACCAATGTTTGATTCGACCAGCCGCGCGCTTTGCGCTTAGTTAGGCGCAAGTGAGTGTCGAAGTAAAAATTCCTGCAGTCGGCGAATCGATCTCCAGCGGAATCGTTTCGGTCTGGCACAAGAAATCCGGCGATTTCGTTAACGCCGGTGACGCGCTCTTCACTCTCGAGACCGACAAAGTTTCCACCGAGATCTCGGCCGAAACAGCCGGAGTGCTCGAGACACTTGTGCCGGAAGGCCAGGAAGTGAAAATTGGCGAAGTCGTCGCCACGATCGATGATTCGAAGAAACCGACTGACGCTGCGCCGGCGGACAAAAAGAAAGAAAAAGCCGAAGCGCCCTCACCTCAATCCTCTCCCTCAGGGAGAGGCGGAGCAGAAGCACCCACTAAAGAGAAAACCCCGGACGGCGAAACTCTATCACCAGCGGTGAGGCGGATTGTCGATGAAGAGCATCTCGACCCGGCAAAAATTTCAGGGACCGGTCTGGGC
>JALYKJ010000312.1 GCA_030774845.1 Verrucomicrobiota bacterium | reverse complement strand
GTTCGCATGGTCGAAAATGGTGAGGCCGGAATCTATAACGCGACCGGACCGGCGAAGCCGCTGGGCATCGGTGGAATGTTGGACGAAATAAAAAAGGCAGAGAAATCAAACGCGAACTTCACGTGGGTGAGCGAGGAGTTTCTTACCCAACAAAAAGTAGAGCCGTGGTCCGACATGCCGGTCTGGACTGGAAAAGAAAGCGGCCTCGCCCGAACCAACATCAACCGCGCCTTAGCAAAGGGTTTGACGTTTCGTCCGCTCGCCGACACCGCGCGCGACACGCTCAGCTGGTTCAAATCGCTTCCACAAGATCGACAATCGAAATTGCGCGCCGGTCTGACGGCCGAACGTGAAGCCGAAGTTCTTGCCGCGTGGAAGAAGAAGATGTAGCCACGGCCCTGTGGGCCGTTGGCTGAAACGCTCCATAGGAGCGTGGCTACAATGAAGAAACTCTTTTCCAAGATCGTTGACGTAAAGCCGAACGAGCTCCGCGCGCTGCTCCTCGGCTTTCTTTTTCATTTTCTGATTCTCACCGGCTACTACATCATGCGGCCGATCCGAGACAGCATTGCCGCGGGCAATCGACTGGAGACGCTGCCGTGGATGTTCACCGCCACACTCGTGGCAATGTTGATCGCCAACGCGCTCTTCGCCGCCATCGTGGCGCGGATGTCGCGGAGAAAGTTTATCCCGCTCGCCTACGGATTTTTTATTTTCAATCTCGCGCTCTTTTTCGTTCTCATGCGGACTTGCCCGCCAGCGCAACAAGTCTGGATCGGTCGAGCGCTCTATGTCTGGGTCAGCGTCTTCAATTTATTCAATACCGCCATTTTCTGGGCGTTTATGACGGATCTCTTCACGGTTGAACAGGGCAAGCGGCTCTATGGCTTTATCGCTGTTGGCGGATCGCTCGGCGGCGTTCTAGGGCCGTACATTACCGCGCGTTATGTCCAAAATCTTGGAGCAGCTAATCTTCTGGTCGTCGCCGCGATCATGTTCTTAGTCGCCGGCTTTTTAGTACGATTCTTTCCGAGCGGCTTCACCGATAGAAACAAAACGGCCCAAACGCAGGAAGAACCGATTGGCGGATCCATTTGGTCGGGCATTAGCCATATTGGCCGCTCGCCGTACCTTCTCGGACTGGCCGCGTCCATGCTTCTTTATACGACGACTTCGACCTGGGCGTATTTTCAGCAGTCGGATTTGGCGCGCGCGGCCTTGAAGGACAGTGCCGCACGAACAGTGTTTCTCGCGCACTTGGACATGTGGGTTAACTCCATCACGGTCGTCATCCAAATCTTCCTCACCGGGCGATTGCTGAAATGGTTTGGCGTGGGGTTCACACTCGTCGCGATGCCGTTCGTGAGCATGATCGGTTTCGGTGCGATGGGCTTCGCGCCAACCCTGGGTTTGCTGGCCATCTTCCAAGTCGCTCGCCGTGTCGCCGCTTACGCGCTGATGCGACCGTCTCGCGAAATTTTATTCACGGTTTTGCGTCGCGAAGACAAGTACAAGGTTAAAAGCGTGACCGACACCTTGGGATACCGCACCGGAGATCAGATAGGCGCGTGGTCATATGACGGTATGCATGCGCTAGGCTTGGAACTTCCAAGCATCAGCTTTGTTGCCGTTCCGGTGGTGGCCGGATGGTGCGGGCTGAGTCTCTGGCTGGCCCGCAAGCAACGCGCCTTAGCAGAGGCGCAGGATCAAGATTTCCGCCCGCCGTCCGACATCGCCGCGCCGGAAGCGGCGTAAGCTGTCTCGCGCTTACTCTTTGTCAGGCCGAAAACAAATTGCACTCTTCCGCGTCCGGCGCGAATCGTTAATCAGCAATAATTAACGGAGACAAAACAATGGCAACACGAACTGGATCAGCCGTATGGGACGGCACACTGAAGCAGGGCAAAGGAACGATGAAACTCGGCGGCGGCGCATTTGAAGGACCGTATTCTTTCTCGTCGCGGTTTGAGGAAGGAAAGGGAACGAATCCTGAGGAACTGATCGGCGCGGCTGAGGCCGGCTGTTATTCAATGGCGCTTTCGGCCAACCTCGAGAAAGCTGGCCATCCATCCAAACGCATCAGCACGACGGCGACAGTGAAACTCGAAATGACTGGTGGCGGACCGAAGATTACCGCCATCGATTTAAAAACCGAAGCCGAGGTTCCCGGTATCGACGAAGCAAAATTTCGCGAGCAAGCGGAGCAAACAAAAAAAACCTGCCCAGTTTCGGTCGCGTTGGCCGGCACCCAAATCAATCTCGATGCCAGGTTAGTTTAGAGCTTTAAAGTCTCCTGCTCGGCGGCTGGGATCATTGAACCAAACTTCTTTACCAACTCATCTAACTTGGCGATGTAGTAATCGATGTTTTCGTCGCGGTTTTGGGGATCGAACTCACTTGCCAGCCGGGCCGCTTCATAGGCCGCGACCTTTTTCGGCGTGCTCTTAATATAATAGCTGATCTGGTCGCCGGGTTTGTAATTGCGGCCGCTGGCGAGAGCGAGTTCGTAGGCGGCAGCGCGATTGCGAGCTGATCCGGCGATTTTTGCCCGATATTTGTCGAGCGAATCCTGGAGCGTATCGGTCTTCATCAACATGTCGATCTTCCATTCGCGCTTGCGGATTTTTTTCTCGAACATGTTCCGAAGATCGACAATCGCCTCCGGCTTCCCCTTCATGATGAGCTTGATCATCTCCTCCAGGAACAGACGCTGGAATTTTTCCAACCCGCGGGATTTGAGCGCACCGCCTTTGATGATGACGTCGCCATCTTTTGTCAGAAGCGCGTAATTCTTCGCCTTGTAGCTGAACATCGCATCGAACTGCTCATCGAACTCGACTTCGATTCCCGGAGGCAATTCTTTCGCCAGGCCTTTTTGCAGGTCCTCGATATTTTCTTCTGTAGTGGCAGCCGTCCCGGCTGCTTTGGATTTTGATTTTGCAGGCGACACGCCTGCCACCACAGAAGACGGTGGAACGAAATAAATTCCATCGGTGTCGACCTCGATTACTTTCGCGCCGTGCGCGTTCAGCCAGTCGATCATCTTTTTCAACAGGTCGCGTCCAATCTGCGTGACGCGCGCAGCGGCATCGAAGTCGGCGAAATGTCCCTGGGCGAATCCGAGATAGCCGTAGAAGCTGTTAATCAGAATCTTGAACGTGTTTTGTAGCGCGTGGAAATAGCGCTGCCGCGCCAGATCCTTTGCGCCGCGCATTTTTGATTTCGCTTCGAGCCGAAAGGTGCGCAGATCGGTCAGTAAATGCCGAAAGATTTGCAGCCGGTCGCTTTGCGGAAAGCAATCGAACTGGAGCATGATCGATGGATAAAGGGAGGCGACGTCGCAATGCCAGACGTTGCGCGCGACGCCCGTGAAGAAGATATCGGTGTAACCTCCTTCGAACGTTTGCGGCAGCGGCAGCTCCGGAATGCTGTGTTTCTGTCGAAAATATTCGCGCAGAAACAAACCGTTGATCCGAGTCGCGTTGCCGCGCACGATCACGTCCTGATAATTGTAGGGAAAAATCTGCGCCTGAATGAAATAGCTCGGACCCAGTAACTCCGAGACCGCTCGCGTTTCCCGAACGCCGCAAAGCGCACGTCGGCGGAATTTTTCGCCGTTGTCGATGTAAGCACGTTCTAATTCCTTTCCGGCAAGCGCGGAGATTTCCTCATCACACAATCCAAAATGTCGGGCGACGTCGCTTCGCTCAAAACCGGCGAGCGAGCGCATTCCGACGTCGTAAAACTGCGCGAGTAAGAATGTGTCGACGAAGTGACGACCATCGATTGTGAACTTGGGATAATCGATCGTCTTCTCCGCGATTTGCAGCCGAGACGGTCGCGAGCGCAAAAATCCGCCGCTGCGGCCCCAGTCGAGTTTCGTTTTCAGTTTCTTGGCGCGCGCGACGAGATAGGGCAGATCGAACCGAAACAAGTTGTGACCCTCAATGACATCCGGGTCGCGTTTCTTAACTAAACTCGTCAAGCGCTTGATCGCGGCATGCTCAGAC
>JALYKJ010000311.1 GCA_030774845.1 Verrucomicrobiota bacterium | reverse complement strand
AACATGTAGATGGGCGCGTCATCGGTGCGTCAAAAATTGCGCGCGATATTTCCGAGCGCGTCCGCAACGACCGCAGACGGCTTGCCCAGTACACTGTTGCCAGTCTGCTCGCAGGCTCATGGACCCTTGAAGAAGCCAGCTCAGCGATTCTGCAAACGATCACTTCGATCGGCGATTGGGTGGTGAGCGCGCTCTGGATTTATGACGAGACGGTTGGAAGATTGCGCTGTCGCGCTTTTTGGGAAGCGGGCTCGGACAATCTGAAGGAGTTCGGAGAATTTTCCCAAACAGTTCAATTCACAATGGGCGAAGGCTTGCCCGGCCGGGTTTGGGAATCGAATGAACCTGCCTGGATTCACGATGTAACGAGGGACAGGAATTTTCCGCGCGCGCCTGTGGCAAAAGAAGCGGGATTGCGCGGCGGTTTCGCCTTTCCGCTTTTCGCCGGCCGCGCCATCAACGGCGTGGTTGAATTATTCAGCGAACACGTGGTCGAACCTGATCCTGATTTGCTCCAATTGGTCACTGCCCTTGGCAGTCAGATCGGGCTTTTTATCGAACGTCGTCGAGTCGAGAAAGAGTTGGAACTAGCAAAGGAAAATGCTGAAGCGGCCAGCGCGGCCAAAGATCGTTTTCTCGCTACTCTTAGTCACGAACTGCGCACGCCGCTCAATCCGGTTTTGCTCTGGGCGGACGGAATATTGAATCAACCCGGCGTCGATCCGGACATCGAGCAAGGGCTGCGCATGGTTTGTCGCAATATCGAGTTGGAAGCGAGGTTGATTGACGATCTGCTCGATCTGACCCGCATTGCCCGCGGCAAATTACAGTTGCGGCTTCAACCGGCCGACGCTCATGAGCTAGTCCGCCACGCTATTGAAATCGTACGCGCTGATCTCGATTGTCGCCATATTGAACTTTCGGTCGCACTCGAAGCGACGTCGCATGAAGTCAATGTCGATCCACCGCGCTTGCAGCAGGTTTTTTGGAACATTCTGCGTAACGCCTGCAAATTTACCGCCGATAGCGGCGCGATTTCAATTCGCTCTTACAACAGCGCGCCAAATTCGATCACAGTTGAAATAACCGACAACGGTGTTGGAATTGAACCGGAATTTCTCGAGAAAATTTTCGCTGCGTTCGAACAGCTGGAAATGCGGCGTGAAGGTCTCGGGCTTGGTCTCGCCATCAGTAAAGCGATCGTCGAGACGCACGGCGGCAGCATTCGGGCGCAGAGCGAGGGCTCAGGCAAAGGCGCGACCTTCGCCGTCACTCTGCCCGCCACGCCGTGGCTTTAGCCGAGGCGGGCCAACATCGACATCTAGTTTGTAGTGGCCGCTGTCCTCAGCGGCAATTTGTACGGCGGGTAACTAAACTCGGCCCGTTCCCCAGCGCCGGTGGAGAAAACGTTCCCACGGCGAGAACAAAATTTTGTCCGCCAACAATCCTATCACGACGATCACCAGCATAATCCCGATGACCTGGTCCATCGCGTTTAATTCGCGGCCGTAATGAAGCAAATGCCCGAGACCAAAGCCGGTCAGGATCGTCACGTAAATTTCTGCTGCCATCAATGAGCGCCACGCAAACGCCCACCCCTGTTTCATTCCGCTGATCAAATACGGAAGTGATGCCGGCAGAATCACGTGCACCCACCTGTGAAACGGCCGTGAACCCATTGTGCGTGCTGCTCGGGCGTAGATCGGCGGAATCGTCCGCACGCCGGTATCGGTTGCGATCACGACCGACCAAACCGTTCCCATGATTACGACGAACAACATCGCGCCTTCGGTTTGACCGAACCAGAGCAGCGCCAGCGGTACCCAGCAGACGCTCGGTAAGGTTTGCAAACCGAGCGCGAGGACGCCGATCGTGTCCTCCACAAATGTGAGCGACGCAGTCAAAAGTCCCAGTGGCAAACCGATGGCAAGCCCGATGAAGTACCCGATGAGGAGCCGGCGCAACGTCACCACTGTTGCGCTGACCAAACTACCGTCGCGCGCGGCACTGACGAGATAATCCAGGACGTTATGCGGAGATGGAAGCAACACCGGCGACCAGATCTTCGCCCGCACCATTGCCGTCCAAATCGCGACCAAGCCGACAAAAAATAAAAGCGCCAGCAAGGTGCGTCTCATGAGACGGCCGCAACTTCTTTTTCAGCGAATCCTTTCAAGACGGTCGTAAGTTTCGCTGCGTGTTGCGCGATTTCGATGCTGTTAAAGTCGCGTGGTCGCGGCAGATCCACTTCAAAAACCTCACGAATGCGTCCCGGCGTCGGCGACATGATCATGACCCGATCGGCCAGACACGCGGCTTCACGCACGTTGTGGGTGACGAAAATGATTGTTTTGCGCCGCTTCTCCCAAATCCGTTGGATGTCTCCGTAAAGTTGTTCGCGCGTCATTGCGTCGAGCGCTGCAAACGGTTCGTCCATGAGCAGGACCCTTGGGTTCGGCGCGAGTGCACGCGCCAGCGCCACGCGCTGTTTCATTCCGCCGGAAAGCTCATGCACGTTTGCTTCCATGAATTTTTCCAGGCCGACGAGGTGAAGAAAGAATTTTGCTACCTCGCGCCGCTCGGAATTTCGTAAGCCGGGCTTTAATCGCAAACCGAACATCACGTTCCCGAAAGTGTTCAGCCACGGAAACAACGCCGATTCCTGAAACATCACCAGCCGATGCCGTCCCGGTTGAAGGACGGGTCGATTGTCCGCCAGGACCTGGCCCTTGTCCGGTTTCTCCAAACCGGCGATGATATCGAGCAAAGTCGATTTTCCACAACCGCTAGGTCCGACAATGACGATGAATTCGCCCTCCGCGACCTCGAAGGCAACATCATCGAGCGCGTGAATGGTTTGTCGTTTTTGCTTAAACCATTTCGACACATGGTCGACAACGAGCTTGGCCGGCGGCGGACCTTGCAGCTCTTCTTGGAGGGACATTTAGAGTTTCTCGAACAGCTTCGAAAGATCGGGCGCAGCCTTGATG
>JALYKJ010000310.1 GCA_030774845.1 Verrucomicrobiota bacterium | reverse complement strand
CGCTGGCGATGCGCACTACGACACGATCAGCGCGTTCATTAAGAGCATGCGCGCATCGGACGAAAAAGGCGCGATGTATTGGCTCGCGAAAATGCTGCACGCCGGTGAAGATTTCCGTTTCATCGCGCGTCGCATCGTGATTTTTGCCAGCGAAGATGTTGGCCTGGCCGATCCAGAAGCGCTTCCGCTCGCCATTGCCACGCAACAAGCGGTCGAATTTGTCGGTCTGCCTGAAGCAAAGATTCCGCTCGCTCATGCCGTCGCTTACATGTGCCGCGCCAAAAAAAGCCGCGAAGCTTATAACGCGCTAAATGAAGCGACCGAAAAGATCGAAGCCGAACAAACCAAGCGCGTTCCCGAAAATCTCAAGAACAAACGCTTCCCGGTTAATCCGGAAAAGTAAATTAGAGCGACGGCGTCAGTCTGGCGACCTAATGGCCGTTGAAGAAATCGCTGCCCGTTTCAACCAGAACAGATACAAGAAGATCAAAAGGTAGATGACGATTAGTGGACTTAGCCGTCCAACAAATACGAATGGGATGACGACGTTGGCGAAGAAAGCAACGCCGAAGACAATCCAAATGAGAATGTTGGCGAGTCGATCTGTCCAAGGAGTGGCAGACTTGTAGATCAGAGTGATCGTCACGAGTAATAAGATTGCGTCCGAGCCTAACAAAAGCGCCCCAACACCGATGCCTCTTTTAATGACAATGGCGATGAGAATGAGCGTCGCGACGATCAATCCCAAGATCATGAGATCGGCGACGGAACGGTAATGGCGCTTGAGGTTGGGGTTCTTCGCGGAGCAACTTGAACACCGCCATGCCTTCTTTGTCTTCACATCAGGTTCAAAGACATTATGGCACCTCTTGCAAGCTACACTGACGATCGCTGGGCACATGGATGAGCTCGTAGCAGAATCCGTGCAAAGTCAGCAGAGCCGCGTTTAGTCTTGAAAAGCAGTGGCGACTAAGGTCGCGTTGTGGCCGCCGAAGCCGAATGAGTTGTTCATGACAACGCGCACTTTCTTTTCTTTCGCTTTGTTGGCGGTGTAATCGAGATCGCAGAGTGGATCGGGATTTTCCAGGTTGATCGTCGGCGGAATCACGCCGTCGCGGATCGCCAATGCGCAGGCGGCCATTTCTATTGCGCCGGCGCCGCCTAACAAATGGCCGGTCATCGATTTGGTCGAACTGATCGAAACCTTGTTCGCCTTCTCGCCAAAAACCTTTTTGATCGCCTGGGTTTCGCTGATGTCGCCGAGACCGGTAGAAGTGGCGTGGGCGTTGATGTAATCGACGTCGCTCGGCGAAATCTTGGCGTGATCGAGCGCCAATTGCATGGCGCGCGCAGCGCCTCCGCCGTCTTCCGGCGGTGCGGTCATGTGGTAGGCGTCCGCCGAAAGTCCGTAGCCGGTGAGCTCGCAATAAATCTTCGCGCCGCGCTTCTTCGCGTGTTCGAGCTCCTCCACAATTGCAATTCCAGCGCCTTCGCTTATGACGAAACCGTCACGGTCGCGATCGAACGGGCGCGACGCGCGCTCCGGTTCGTCGTTGCGCTTGCTGAGCGCTTTCATCGCCGAAAAACCGGCGAGACCCAGTTCGACGATCGCCGCTTCGGAACCGCCGGCGACAAAAATATCGGCGTCGCTGAATTTAATCATGCGCCACGATTCGCCGATGGAGTTATTCGATGTCGCGCAAGCGGTCACGATGCACATGTTCGGGCCGCGCAATCCGAATTCCATCGAGATAACGCCGCTGGCCATGTTGCTGATGAGCATCGGAATGGTGAAGGCGGAGACGCGCTGCGGCCCTTTGTTCATCAACACGCTGAATTGGTCCTCGAGCGTTTTCAGTCCACCGATGCCACTGCTGACGATCACGCCGAAGCGGTCGCGATTAACGTGCTCGAGATCGATGCCGCTGTCCTGGATCGACATCTTGGAAGCGGCCATGGCCAGTTGAACGAAACGATCGGTGCGCCGGACGTCTTTGGCGTTGTTGAAAAAGTTTTTCGGATCGAAGTCGCGCACTTCACCGCCGATTTTGCAATCGTAGTTCGCGGTGTCGAAGGCTTGAATCCGGCCAATGCCGCTCTTGCCTTCAACGAGATTTTTCCAAAACGTCTCGAGATCATTTCCGACGGGCGTGACAACGCCGAGACCTGTGATTACAACGCGGCGATCGTTATTCATGAAGGCGGATTCTTAAAATCGTCAGCGTGTGCCCATGCCGACGCTTTGCACGGCTTGGAAAAGTTTTCCTTCGGTTTTGATCGACGGCGCAATGATGATTTCGGTTTGCTGAAACTCAGCAATGTTGCTCGCGCCGACATTGCCCATGCAGGTGGTGATGGCACCGACGAGATTCTGGCTGCCGTCATCGACTTCGGCTGGGCCAAAAAGAATCTGCTTCAGCGGGCCGGTGGTGCCGACCTTGATGCGGGTGCCGCGCGGAAGATTCACGTGTGGGGTGGCCATGCCCCAATGATAACCGGCACCCGGCGCTTCCTGAGCGCGAGCGAACGCGCTGCCCACCATGACCGCGTCCGCGCCGCAGGCCAGCGCTTTGCAAACGTCGCCGCCCTTGCTCATGCCGCCATCGGTGATGATCGGAACGTAACGCGAAGTTTTTTTGAAATAAGCATCGCGGGCGGCGGCGCAATCGACAGTAGCCGTAACTTGCGGCACGCCAAGTCCGAGCACTCCTCGCGAAGTGCAGGCGGCGCCGGGACCTACACCGACGAGAACGCCGGCCGGACCGCATTCCATGATTTCGAACGTGACATCATAGCCAACCGTGTTGCCGACAATCACCGGGATGCGCATGTCCGCGCAAAATTTTGTGAGATCGAGCGATTTGTATTCGGTGGAAATATGGCGCGCGGTCGAGACGGTGCTTTGCACAACGTAAACGTCCGCGCCGGCCTCCTGCGCGATCGGGCCAAACTCGGCCGCCCGTTGCGGAATGGAACTCACGGCAGCGATCCCGCCGCCATCTTTAATTTGTTTTACACGCGCCGCGATCAAATCGGATTGGACCGGCTCCTGATAAATTCGTTGCAGCAGCGAAGTGACTTCAGATTTATCGGTGTCGACAACTTTTTGGAGAACTTCCCGCGGGTTTTTGTAGCGCGTTTGGACGCCTTCGAGATTCAAAACGGCCAGACCGCCGAGCTTGCTCATGGCCACGGCGAAGCGAACATCGACAACTCCATCCATGGCGCTGGCCA
The DNA here is from genome assembly GCA_030774845.1 of Verrucomicrobiota bacterium. GTDB lineage: Bacteria > Verrucomicrobiota > Verrucomicrobiia > Chthoniobacterales > UBA10450 > AV40. Next base: position 2,114 of record JALYKJ010000310.1, on the reverse strand, counting down.
GAATCGGAATTTTCAATTCGAGGCCATCAGTGTTTTTGCGAGGCAGACGAAAACTAATGTCCACTTCATTTGGATTGATCGTGACGCGCCCGGGCACGAGCGCAATCTCGTCGAAGCCGTAGGTCACGCGCGCTTTTCGATTTCGGCCAATCCACATTCCCATAATTAAATTTGCTCCAATCTAAATCTTTCGTTCAAACTGCCGCAACGCGGACAGCGTGGGAGTAACGTCGCCGTCCGATCTTCAAACTCGAACGCGCAAATCACGCACCGTAACCGATAGCGCAATGCGCGTCGCTCACGCCGGCGCCGGTTCCACTCACCTACTATCCAGAGAAGGAAAATCGTGGCAAGAGAAAGCAGTAGATAAATTGTAACCAGCGCGGCGAGACTAACCCGAATCACGGCGCGCTCGGTGCCCGTGTTGTATTCGCTGGGGCGACATCGTTGCCCCACTCGATCGTCGCGAGTCCCCAGACGAGCGAGTCGCCGGTCGATGTCGATCTTATCGGAAAACGGCAGAGCGCGAGATGTTCTCTCGCCTGTTCGTCCAGTGCAGCATCGCCGGAAGAACTCAAAGCGAAACAATAGCGAACTGCGCCCTGCGGATCTAAAGCAATCCGGAACTGCGCATTTTGCGCCGGCTCGGGAGTGGAGGCTTTAAAATTTGTCGGGACAAACTTCGGCTGGCCGAGTCGATCGAGTTCGTTTGAAAAAGTCACTTTGGTCGGGACTACTCCGATCGGGTTCGCCGGAGCTCGAAGTGGCGCGGGGACTGGCCCGGGCGGCTGTGCACTTGGAACCCGAAGATCGACAGTCAACGGCGGTGTTTCTTTCAAAGCCGGCTCGCTCGCAAAATAAGAGGGAATGTGTTGCACCTTCCCCAAGAGATAACGTTTGGCCTCCGGCGGTCGCCTGGTTATCGACACCAGCGCCGGATCTTCCGCGTCAATCCAGCGGAGAAGCGTGGCCCCTTGTTCGGAGTTCGGGTTAATCAAATTGACCCGCTGCGGGGCAGGCGTGAGCGAAACGGTTGGTGGATAGACAATTTGGAAAAGATAAAAACACGCTGCGTGGGCCGCGAACGAGGCGATGAGAAAACCAGTTATCGCGAGATTGCGCTGGCGCGGCGCATCCCAGTTAAATAGCAACGGCGCCGTGGTCGAAGCATTCATTTCGGCGGAGCGGCCGCCAATGAGACCGATGAAATTCCATGTTCGAGCGCGGCATTGGTCACGGCCACGACCAGCTCATACGGCGTCTGGCGATCGGCCTTAATGATAATGGACCGATTTTCGCGTTTGGCCGCATCGAGCAACGGCCCAAGCCGCGCAAGCGAGAGCTTCTGGTCGCGAAAATAAATCGCCGGGACCGCGCCGCCGGTAATGCTGATGATTTGTTGATTTTGCTGCGCACCGAGCAGAAATGGCGAGGCCGGCGCCGAGACAGCGATCCCCGGTTGCAAAATAAAATTCGAACTCAGAAGCAGGAAGAAGATGAGCAGAAATACCACGTCGATTAGTGGAAATACGACGAGCCAGCCGAAATTATATTCCTTTGTCCGGCTCAGCTTCATACTTGCGCGCCGTCATTGTCGATTTTGCGATTGTTCGCCACGGCGAATCCGTCCTTTGGCGGATCGATCTAACGATCGCGATGCGCTTCCCGCGAACTTGTCAGCGTTTCGGGCGATTGCTGAAAACTGATGATGCCAGTGAGCGCTTCGCTGTCCTTCAACATGTGCACGATCTCGATGCCGGCGCGCTCCATTTCGTGCAACATCGTATTCACGCGCGATGAAAAATAACTGTAAGCGACGAACGTCGGCGCCGCGACGACGAGGCCGGCCGCGGTAGTGAGCAGACTTTTGTAAATGCCGCCGGAAAGCTCAGTGACCGTCGCGTAGCCGCCGTGGGAAGCGATCGTTCCGAAGGCATCGATCATTCCGGACACGGTTCCGAGCAGGCCGAGTAACGGAGCGAGAAAAGCCAGCGTCGCCAACACGCCAAGAAAGCGCGCGAGCTTCGGAACCTCCAGCTGCCCCGCTTCCTGCACAAATTCACGCTGCTCCGATCGGGACATGTCGTGCCGAAGAAGCGCGGAATGAATAACAC
>JALYKJ010000309.1 GCA_030774845.1 Verrucomicrobiota bacterium | reverse complement strand
CACCATCGTCGAGCTGCTGATCGTCATGGCGATCATCCTGATCCTGGCAGGATTGATTCTCGCCACTTCGAGTTACGTCCAAAAGAAAGGCGCGCGCTCCCGCGCCGAAGCCGAAATCGCCGCGATGTCGGCAGCGTTGGAAAGTTACAAAGCCGACAACGGAATTTATCCGACGGATTCGAACACGACGGCCTTGAAGGCAAACACGATGGGCGACCCGACGCAATCGACCTACCAAAACGCGAGTCTTTCTCTGTATAAGGCGATCAGCGGCGATGCTGATAACGATTCCAACAGAATTGCTGAATCAAAAAGTTACTTCTCGTTCAAACCGAATCAGCTCTATCCGCTCACGCAGAATCAGGCAGTGACGTACATTCGAGATCCGTTCCGAAAAGAAAATTCATACGGATACTCAACGGTAAAAAGTTCTAATCCGACCGGAACTGACGGCTACAATCCAACTTACGATCTTTGGAGTACGGGCGGAGTGAGCAGCTCTGCGAATCCACCCGACCAAACGCAGTGGATCAAAAACTGGTAGTGGGAAGCTACTGCGGGTTGGTGTCGATCACGATGACGACGCGGCGATTGGGTTGTTCGCGCGCAATCTCAGTATCGAATTCGGTTTGCGAAGCAGTCGGCGGAACCTCGCGCGGCGGAACAATGAATTTCGTCTTGCCGTAACCGCGGGTTCTAATGCGGTTTGGATCGATAGCCAGGTTTTGCACCAGATATTCCTTTACGCTGTCGGCGCGGCGCTGGCTCAGATCCAGATTGTATTCAAAGGTGCCGATCGAATCGGTGTAACCCTCGATCGTGAACGTCGCGTTCGGACTTCGTTTCAGCAGCGTGACAAGCTTTTGCAGAATTGAACTCGGTTGCAGATCGGCGCTGTCGAACCCGAAAAGCTGGTCATCTGGCAACGGAATTTTCGTGCCCGACCCAAGCGGCCCTTTTTGGTTCAGCAACTGATCGAGATCGGCAAATCCAGCTCCGCCTTTTTTATTAGGACCGGCGCTGTCGCCCGGAAGCTTACTCGTGAAGGTATTTGGACGTCTAATGATCGTGCTCGTCGCCAGCTCGGTGCCACTGAGCGCCGGCTGCGGCCGGCCTGAGACCGAGCTGTCGTTCAAAACCGATTGCTCGTGCGTCGCGTTGGGATTGGTGGAAAGAGTTTGCACCGTGCTTCGCTCGATCTCGTTCATCACTGACGTCACGTCTGCCTGGTCGACTTTCGGCTTGTCCGGCAAAACATTGCTCATGTCGTCCGGCATCTGCGTGGTCGCCTGAATTTCCTGCAAAAGTTTGTCGAACGATTTCTTTTCGTCCGGCTGTTGTTCCTTGGTGTCATCCGGATTCGGCTTCGCCGCCGGGTTCGTTTGATCGCCACTCGCCTTGTCGATTTGATTCATGTCGACGTTTTTGACCCTAAACGTCATTGGCTGCTGTAGGTCGGTAAAAACCGTGTCGACCGACTGAAATCGGGTCCGATAAAAATAAATGCAGAGCGTGATGTGCAGACAAAGCGACACGATCAAGCCAAACCAAATCCAGCTGCGCTCCTTGCTGCCAGTTAAGAGTGCTTCGTGTTCGATATCGTCGATGTCATCGAAATCGGAAATTCTGGCCGCAGCTTTCATCGTCTTAGTTAAACACCGTTAGCGCCGAATGGTTGTCAAGCTCCTGACCGGTTAGAGACCTCGCTCGCGCGCGTTCGTTCAATGAACGCGCCGGCTGCCTTGCGAATCTCATCGGCCACGCGCGCTTCCGGCGAAACGAATTTCGGAGTGAACCACGGGAACAGACCGATTAAATCGTGCGTCACCAAAATCTGGCCATCACACTGTTCGCCCGAACCGATCCCGATCGTGGGAATACCAATCGCGTTTGTAATTTGTTTCGCGATCTCCGGGACCACAATCTCGAGCACAACTGAAAACGCCCCTGCTTTTTCAACGGCCATCGCGTCAGCGATCAGCGCTTCGGCTTCAGACTGCGTTTTACCCTTAACTTTATAGCCGCCCTGTTCGCGTACGTGCTGTGGAAGCATGCCGATGTGCGCCATGAACGGAATTCCAGCGCGCGTAATCGCTTCGATGTGGGCAACGTGACTCGCACCTCCCTCCAGTTTCAGGGCCCGCGCGCCGGCATCGACAAATTGCTTCGCCGTCGCGACAGCTTGCTCGGGCGTTTCGAAAGTGTGGATTGGCATATCCCCGACGACCAACGCGGATTTAACCCCGCGGGCAACGGCGCGGGTATGATGCAACATCTCTTCGAGTGTAACGTGCGTCGTGTCTTCGTAGCCGAGGACCACCATGCCTAACGAATCGCCAACCAGGATGATGTCGATCCCGCTCTCGTCGAGCAGTCGCGCCGTAGGATAATCGTAAGCCGTCAACGCGGTGATTTTCTCGCCGCGCTTCTTCATCTCCCGATATTTCTCGACCAGATTCGTCATCACCATTTCTCCGCGAAACAGATCACTTTAGTCGAATCCTTAATCTGCGCGAGCAGCCCGCGTACTGTCTTTGTCTGGTTTGGCAAAACCAATTCCGGGCGAATGTCAGCCAGAGGTTGAAGAACGAACTTGCGCAAATGCATCCGAGGATGTGGCAACTGCAAGCGCTCGTTCTCGACATTCAACTCGCCCGCGTAAAGAAGGTCGATGTCGATCTTGCGCGAAACATTGCGGCCATGATCGCGATCCCGCCCGAGCGATTCTTCGATTCGAATCAGCTTTTGCAACAGGTCGGTTCGATCACCGTCGTATTCGATTTCCAAGACGGAGTTGAGAAATTTACTTGCGCCGGGCTCGCAACCGATCGGGTCAGTTTCATAAATCGGCGAAACGAGAACCGACGCTTTGTTTGAGGCTCGCCCCGGCGAGCCCGTCCGTTGGTGGACAAGATCGACAATCTCCTTTCGCGCGGCTCGCAAATTCGCCAGTCGGTCTCCTAAATTCGAACCGAGCGCGATGCCGACCTTCATAATGGATTTCTGGGATTTCTGTAGAGGCAGGCGTGTCGCCTGCAAAACCAAAGAATGCGGCCGACACGGCCGCCACTACAGTCAGAGCCCGAGCACATCTTGCATTGAATAAAGCCGAGCGGGCTTTCCAACGATCCATTGCGCCGCACGCAACGCGCCGCGCGCGAAAATTTCGCGGCTGCCGGCCCGATGCGTTAACTCGAGACGTTCCCCCGGTCCGACAAAGCAGACGGTATGCTCGCCGACAACGTCGCCTTCGCGGATCGATTCAATTGGAATTTCGATCTCCAGCGCTTCTTTCAAAATCTCGCCGAGTGTTTTCGCAGTCCCGCTCGGCGCATCTTTCTTCATTTTGTGATGAGTCTCGGTGATTTCGGGTGCGAACTCGGAGCCGAGGATCTCAGCGGCACGGCGAGTGAGAGCGAACAACGCGTTGACTCCGACGCTGAAGTTAGACGCGAAGACAATTGCCAACGATTCCGCGCTTTTTTCAATTAATCGACGCTGTTCCGGAGAATGCCCTGTGGTGCCGATCACGAGAGCTTTCCGATGTTGCAAAGCGATCCGGCATATTTCTTCAATCGCACCTGCGTTACTGAAATCGATCGCGACGTCGCAATCCTTGATCGCTGGTTCAATCGCGTCGCCGAGATCGCATTGCGCGACGATATCGATCTTCGGATCGTCCTTGGCAAGATCGACAATCGTCTGGCCCATTCGACCCTTTGAGCCGATGAGCAGAACCCGAACACGAGGTTGTTTCATTACGGCGAAACCCTCACCCTACCCTCTCTCCTGGCAAGGGAGAGGAGATCTTAATGTGGCGCTCTTGTTCCGCCTCTCCCCTTCGTTCAAGGGGAGAGGATCGAGGTGAGGGGTTGGTCGGTCTCGCTTCACCGATTACTCTCGAACTCTTCGAGCGTTTTGCGCAGACGCGTCTGGTTCGCGTCCATCATTTCGCAAAGGGGCAGACGAACTTCGGCCGACATCGCGCCGCGCCAATCGAGCGCCGTTTTCACGGGGACCGGATTTGGTTCGATGAACAAATCTTTGAACAACGGGAACTTTTTGCAGTGCAAACTTTCCGCCGCTTTGAAATCGCCCGATTCGCACGCGCGCACGAGCGCGCAAACTTCCGCCGGAAATAAATTCGAAGCGACGCTCACGACCCCAACCGCCCCGACTGCCATGAACGGCAACGTCAGAGAATCGTCGCCGCTCAAGATGGTGAACTCTTTCGGCAACCGCCGGCGCAATTCGCCCACGCGCTCGACGCTGCCGCTCGCTTCTTTGATTGCAACGATGTTACGGCACGATTCCGCCAACCTGACGACCGTGTCTGCCCCGATATCGACCGAACAGCGGCCGGGAATGTTGTAGAGCATGATCGGCAGCGATGTTGCTTCGGCGATCGCTTTAAAGTGACGGAACAATCCTTCCTGGCTGGGTTTGTTGTAGTAAGGCGCGACCAGCAACGCACCATCGACGCCGGCTTTCTCGGCGAACTTTGTCGCGTCAATCGCGTCGCGGGTCGAATTCGTGCCCGTTCCAGCGAGAACCTTGCCGCGGCCATTCACGACTTTCACCGTACGCTGAATGACCTTCTCCTTTTCTTCGTGCGTCAGCGTTGGCGATTCGCCGGTCGTGCCGACAGCGACAACTCCACTGATCCCAGCCGCGATCTGCGCTTCGATTAATTTTTCGAACGCCGCAAGATCGACATCTCCGTTTCGGAACGGTGTGACTAATGCCGTGAAAGTGCCGCGAAACATCTCTTCTTTGTAGCGGCGGTCTATGACCGTCGCATTATTTTTCTTTCTAATTCGAGCGACGCTCATAGAGCGCCGCTACAGCAGAATCAAAGCTCGATCGTCCCCTCGAATGCAAACTCCGCGGGGCCGGTCAGGGTCACGTTGGTAAACTGGTCCCGTGCTCTTTTGAGACCGACACTGAGTTCGCTGCCGCTGCGAACGGTGACACTGATTGGTCCATCAACTTTTTCCGTCGCGGCAAAAATCAGCGCACTGGCCACAACACCAGTTCCGCAGGCAAGCGTTTCGTCTTCGACGCCGCGCTCGTAAGTGCGCACGAGGATTTTCTGCGCGCCGCCTTTTTCGATAAAATTTACATTCGCGCCGGCCGGCGAAAACATTTCGTGGCGCCGAATCGCTTCGCCTCTCCGGCGAACATCGACATCATCGACTTTGGAAACGGGCACAACCACGTGCGGCACGCCGCTGTTGATAAAGTGCACACGCTCTTTCGCACCGTTCGCAACCAGCTCGACGCCGAGCTGCAAATCTTTCGGTTCACTCATTTGCAGAGTGACCAACTCCCCATCCAATTCTCCCCGAATCAAACCGGCGGGCGTTTGAAAGGAAATTTTCGCGGGCGCTCCAGCGACCCTATTGGCGAAGCGCGCGAAACAGCGCGCACCGTTTCCACACATTTCAGCTTCGCCGCCGTCGCGATTGTAATAACGCATCCGAAAATCGGCGCCGTTCGATCCTTTCTCGAGCAAAAGAATCCCGTCCGCGCCGATGCCGCGATGACGATCGCAAATTCGAACGATTTGCTCAGGACGCAGTTGCACGTCGCCAGCGCGATTGTCGATCATGACAAAATCGTTGCCCGCGCCGTTCATCTTCGTGAAACGCAACATTTCCATTCATTGTAGGAGCGGCTGTCCTCAGCCGCAACCAGGCTAGCATTGCTCTATCCCGAATTTGCCGTTTATTTCCCGGCTATGCGTAAGCTAATTGCGCTCTTGTTTGTCTGCTTTGCTGGTCACGCCGCAACTGCTGCTGGCCTCAATGGCTTAATCCTCGAGCAAATGCAGAAAATGCCGAGCGGCGGCAAATATTCCGTCTCGCATTTCGCCAAGATCAAATTGCAATCGGCCGCGCATTTTGAATCCGGGAAATTCTTCGTTATCCCGACCGCGCCCTATCCGAGCTTCTGTTCGGGCGCGACTTACATTGTTTTCATCAAAACGATCGAAGCCTTGCGCGACAGCGGGCAGCTCAAGCTCGATTTCGCCACGTTGAACCAACTCATGATTCGCGATCAGCAGGACGGCGAGGGCATTTGGGGCCGCTGGAACGCCAACGGTCCCGGAACCGCGCGTTTGTTTCACGAGCTGGGCCTCGGACGGAACTTCACCGATTTCGCGCAAGCGCAGCCTGGCGATTTCATGAAAATTTTCTGGAACAAAAATGTCGGCCGAAGCGAGAGCGGTCACTCGGTAATTTTTCTTGGAACAACAAATCATCCCGACGGCGAGTACGTGCGGTTCTGGTCAAGTAACATCCCAGGCGGTTACGGCGAAAAAGAAGTTCCGCGAAGCAAGATCGCCTACGCAATTTTCTCGCGACTCGAAACGCCGGCGAATCTCACGCGGATTCACGATGTGCCGGTGGTCGATGCTTATCTCGCCTCGCTGCTGCGCAAGAAATCAAATTTCGCCGAAGCGACCAAGAATTGCGGGATCTAGTGAATCGCTTTCGCTAAATTGCTCGCGAAAGCGCTCACTTTCTCAACCACGTCCGGTTTGTTTCCGTGCTTCGCGATAAGATCGACAATCGCGCTGCCGACGACGACCGCGTCGGCGTGTCGCGCGACTTCGTGAGCCTGATCCGGAGTTGAGATTCCAAATCCTATCGCAATTGGCAAATCCGAAAATTTTCTGAGCTCCGTGATCTTTTCCGGCAACGAAGTTGCGATTGAATCGCGCGCGCCGGTAACGCCTTCGCGCGAAACGTAATAAAGAAATCCTTTGGCGCTTTTTGCGATTTTCTCGATCCGCTCCGCTGGAGTTGTCGGCGCGACGAGCCGAATATGCAGCACGTTGGTCTTTCCAATTCCGCCCGCGGCGGCATCGCCGCCATCCTCTTCCGGCGGAAGATCGAGAACGAGCAATCCATCGACCCCTGCATCTTCTGCCTCACGACGAAATTTCTCAGCGCCGAATTGAAAGATCGGATTGAGATAACTGTAAAGCACGATTGGAATTTGTGAGCCCTTCCGGATCTCTCGGACGCAATCGAAAACGCCGCGTACGTTCGTGCCGGCCGCGAGAGCGCGTTGCGCCGCCAGCTGATTCACAATTCCATCGGCGAGCGGATCGGAGAAAGGCAAACCGAGCTCAAGTAAATCGGCGCCGGATTTTTCGAGCGCCAACCCCAGCTCGGCCGTCTTCTTTAAATTCGGATCGCCGGCGCAAATGTAGGGAATAAATCCCTTTCGCTTTTGCGTGCGCAGACGGGCGAAGCAGTCATCGATCCGGTTGTGCATCGAACCAGATGATCTGATAGAATTGAGGCTGAGTCGAATGGACGAAAAGACGCTGACGATCAACGAGATTTACCAGTCGATCCAGGGTGAGAGCACCCGGGCGGGCGATCGCTGCGTCTTTGTCCGGCTGACGTTTTGCGATCTGCGCTGCAATTATTGCGACACCGAATATGCATTTTATGAGGGCAAGAAGACTTCACTTATAGAAATCGTCGATCGAGTCGCGAGTTTTCAGTGTCCGCTAGTCGAAATCACCGGCGGCGAACCGCTGCTGCAAAAGAATGTCCTCCCGTTGATGTCGATCTTATGCGACGCGGGTCACACCGTTTTGCTCGAGACCAGCGGTGCACACGACATTTCGAAAGTTGATCCGCGCGTGCACCGGGTCATGGACTTGAAAACTCCCGGCAGCGGTGAGGTGGAAAAAAATCTCTGGTCGAACATCGACCATCTCACCAAACGCGATGAAGTGAAGTTCGTGATGGGCTCGCGCGAAGATTACGAATGGTCGCGCGACAACGTGCAAAAACTTGATCTGACCAAACGCTGCCGCGCCGTTTTGTTCTCGCCGATCTTCGGGCGAATCGATCCGCGCCAGATCGTAGAATGGATTTTAGCCGACAAACTCGACGTCCGTTTTCAACTTCAGATGCACAAGTTCATCTGGTCGCCAACGCAGCGCGGAGTCTGAAACGTCAGACTTTTCAAGATTTGGTGGCGGTGTTTCTTAGGTATCAACGCAGCTGCAGAGAATAGTAACGCTCGGGCGGAATTTTGTTGACGACCCAAGGCAACGGTCCACCGAAGCTGCTGTAGAAACTAGCGCCACTTCCGAGCGCCGATGTGCTAACATATGGCAATCTTCTGAATTTCCATTCATCGTGGCTTAGGACTTCGCCAGCACTAACGGGAATTGGGGTGACATCACTAAACGGTCCGACGATCATGTCCCGATGTTCCAAGCGAGGGTTTTGGCGGTCGAATACTTTCGCCCCCCACTGCTCCATATAATATTGAAAGCCCCAGTGGTCTTGGAACCAGGTTGTGTGCGGTTCGTTTCGATAGCGCTGCTCAAAGAAATGGGATGCGGTGCGTCCACAATTAGCCTGTTGATAATCGGCACTCACGATAACCAACGATGAGATCGCGGCTGGAAGAATGCGCCACCGCGGAAAATGCCCTGCGTTTTGCCGCTCAAATTGACGAATTGTTAAGATGACGACAGCGGGAGTCATTGGGAGCAGCGTGCGGGCGGTAATGGACCAGTTAAAAAAGGTAGCGAAGAAAAAGGTCCCGAAAATCCAGAGAAGCAGCAACAACGAATCCGTATTCTTGTGTTGGATTAAATCAAAGATCGCCAACACCAGAAAGATGGTACCGATGGCAGCGAAAAGACCGCCTTGCAGAGACACGACGGCTTCGCTCGTCTCGAGATAAACCCAGGAAATGATAAAAAACTTAAACGCCACCGTAAACGCGGCCGTCAATGTTGCTGCTAACAGAAACAATCTCTTTTCAAAGAGCGGCCAAAAGAATATTGCGCTGAAAAAGCAGCCTCCGGTAAACGCGAGGCCGATTAGCAGTTGAGCCAGATGCGATGGCCGCGTTACCGAAGAGATCGCCGAAGAAACGGTAGTGGCTGCGCTGAAAAGGCCGTGGCCATATTGTTGTTCGGTAAAGAAGTCGTAATTCGAAAGCACTGCGATCGGAATCAGCAAAAAGACGAGCGGCAGGGCGAACCGGCGAGTGCGGGCGAGCGTGTACACGGCCAGCAACGGCACGAGAGTAATTCCAAAATACTTAGTTAATGCCGCCGCGGAGATGAGTAATGCCGAAACGAGAAAGCGCCATGATTGTTGTCGATCCAAACCCGCCAGCCAGAATTCCAGCGCCCAAACCCAAAACGCGAGCATCATCACGTCGCACATGACACTCGTCGCGGAAACCAGAAACGCTGGTGTGAAAAGTGTCAGCAAAGTTGCATAAACAGGCCCGCGGCAAAATCGCCGGGCGATTGCGAATGTTCCTAAGACTGAGAGCACTGCCCAAACCAGAAAAGCGAGGTGTAACGACCGTTCGCTCCATCCAGAGACAATCGCGACCGCCGCGATGTAGTAGGAACAGAGAGGGGGATTCTGCATCACAATGGACATCGGTTGCGTAAAAGAAACCCAGTTCAGGTTGAAGCCGTAAGGATCCGATGGGTGCTTGACGATTTGCCGTGCGATCCAAATGAAGAGTGGATCGTCAACGTGAAAAGCTCTGTTCAAAAATGGCAACAGCGCAGCGACCGTGAAAGACACCACCAGGAACTGGGTTTTGCGCAAGTTTTGCATTAAAATACAGATCTTACGTGTGAACAACAGTCTGTCTTAGCTATTTGGCGCATGTGCCAAATAGGCTTTCGGCGCGATTGTAGTCTGCGCGAAGCAATGAGCAGTGGTGGTCTCAGCCGACAAGCTCAGGATCGTTTCTTCTACGAGATCAGGCAGATGAAGTTCTCGAAAATCTTCGGGATCTTTCTATATTATTCACAAGTCACGAGATCAATGTCAGATCCCAGCAGCGACCAATAGGCAACGTAACAATGGAAGCGCAGCCCAAACTTTGGATTGTGATTTCGCGGCCGGACCGGTTGCCGAATGCGCTGGTGGCGGCGGACGCGTTGCGCGAGCGATTTCCAGGCGGAATTCATTTGCTGCGCGAGGAATCGAAATGGTGGAAGAACGCGAACTGGCAGGAATTCGTCAGCGAATTCGCCGAAGTGCACGCGTTCCCGAAAGTCAGGACGTGCCGCGGGTTGAAAGATCTGCCGCGCCTTTATCGAGAAAATGTAGATCGACAGCACGGAGTGGGTACGTTGCCGATCGATCCTGACAACGATGTTTTACTCTGTCTTGCGGGCTTGCTCGGATTGGGGAACGCTGCGCTCTCCGCGCATCCGGACGTTTTCAAAATCCTGTGCGCATCGCAGAAAGCCTATGGCGAATTAACGCGACACGGCGACCGGGCGCGTTTTCGGTTCACGACTTCGGGCTGGTTGCAGAATCGTGTGGTCGAACCGTTGGCGGGCGTAGAACGAACGATCCATTACAAGCCGCGGATTAATCCGGGCGGGGATGGTGTGCGTCTGCGGCGTTTGCAAAAGGATCCGGATGAAATTTTCGACGTCATAATCTTTATCAGTAATAGCGGCGGGGAATTGCCAGCCCGAGCGGAGGACCAAATCATTCCCTCGCGTTTTCCGAGCATCGCCGAGCGGCGTGATTTCTCTGCGAAATTCAATGGGAGACTCGCCACGGCGAGTCCGTCCGCCAGCGGACGAGATCGACAACATCGGGTGATTTTTTTCGGGACGCCTTTTCTGCTGGTGAAGAACCTGGCGCCAGAAGTTTACGTCGAACACTTGAACCGTTGTCTGGATTACATCCGGCAAAACTATCCGGGACGCAATCTGATCTATCGGCCGCACCCTTTCGAAAAAGGCGAGGCGGGTAAACTTAACCTCGAGGGTTTTCAGGTGGAAGATGATCGCGAGGTTGCGGATTTATATTTTCTGCGACACTTCGCTGGAATCGAAGCGGTCTATTCGGTTTCTTCAACGGTATCGCGAACGGCGCTCAACAACGGGCTGAACGCGTACGCGCTCTGGCGTTGCTTCCCGTTTTCTGAGACCCAGACAAAATTTTTCCGGAAAGTCATGGGTGACGTTCCGCCGGAATTTGAGATCAGCGATCTGACAAAGCCGCCGGTCGCTTATCAAGATCGACAATCACCGGTCGTCGACGCTACTAGTTTCAGCCGAGCGCTTAACCGCGCATTGGATTTGCGCGCAACGGTCGGTGCGACAATTTAGTGTTTCGGCGCGCGGACCGTCGATTCCAAACGCCGGAAAGATCACTTCGTCCTGCATATAACTCGGACTCAGCGTTTGATCGTAATCGTAAACGATCGCGATGGTGTTCTGCGGCGTGAACATGCTTTAGACAGAATGAACAGAATCGACAGAATCTTTTTCTGAAATCATTCAGCTAATTTTGTTAATTCTGTCAAAGAAGTCTTCGAAGAGCGAATCGTAAATCTTGCCGCGCTCGGGATGATATTGAAGTCCAAGCACGAACGGCTGATTCCGCATGCGGACTTGCTCGATAATGTCATCGAATGCACACCAAGCTTCGACCTCGAGCCCCTCGCCTAACAAATCGAGTGCCTGATGATGTGAGCTGTTCACTTTGTCGAATCGATGAGCGGCAGCTGCTTGCGATCGAAGCGATTGTACGTCGTGATCTCTTTGTTCGGGTAATTTGTGACCGGGAATGTCGAGCTTCAGTGTGCCGCCAAGCGCGACGTTGAGGAGTTGGAGACCTTTGCAAATCGCGAGGATCGGCAAACCGCGCGTCAGTGCCTGCTCAATGGCCGCAAATTCCCAGCGGTCGCGCGCAACATCGACATCTTTCTCAAGGACCGACGGATCAGGGACTGGTTGTCGCAAAAATTCCGGCGCAATATCGGAGCCGCCGGTCAAAAGCAAACCGTCGACATTCGCAACCGCGACCTCACCTTTGCGCGCGTCGCAAATCTCGATCTCGGGATGTTTCGCGAAAAATGGTTGAAACCATTTTTCATCCTTCTCGCGCAACCAGGTAGCCAGTTGGGGCATGATGTCGATCTTAATGTAGCCACACGCCTGCGGCACGCTGATTCCGACGGCCCGCACGGCCGTGGCTACAATCCCATCAGCTCGCGAACGTATTTTACCGGCGGACTGCCGTAGGAAATTACCTGGTCGTCGTATTTCCTGACGTCGAAATCTTTGCCTAATTTTTTCTGAGCGGCGGCACGAAGATCGAGATGTTCGCTGACGCCCACGAAATAGGTCGAGAGTTGGGCCGAGCTAAGTCGCGCGCGTTTCCATTTCGCAACCGCTTCGCCTTCTTCCTGGAAAGTCTCTTTCATCATCAAATCCATCGCCTGTTGTTCGCTCATGTTTCCAGCGTGAATGCTCTGGTCAAGAATGGCGTTGCCGATCGCGCGCAAGCGCATCTTGAGCTGCTGCATTTTTGCTTCCGGTCCGCCGTAGCCCTGCTCCGCCATCATTTGCTCGCAATAAACCGCCCAGCCCTCGATGAACGGGCCGCTCTGGAAAATCGCGCGCACCAGCGTTGGCGCATGGAATTCATTCGCGTGTGACAATTGCAGATAATGTCCCGGCATCGCCTCGTGGACGGTGAGGTCGCGTACCATGAAGTTGTTGTATTCACGAAAGAATGAATCCTTGCGCTGCTTGTTCCAGTCGTTAGGCGTGGGCGCGACGGCGAAAAACGTTTTTCCGTTTTTCTCCAGCGGGCCGGACGAATCGCAATAGGCGATCGCCTGGCCGCGCTTGAACTCCGGCATTACGATGACATCGAGTGGTGTGTTCGGCACTGCGACGAGGTTGCGTGATTTCACGAAATCGGTCGCCTCGCTGACAACTTTCTGAGCGTAGCTGACGATCGTGTTGTCATCCGGGTGCTGCTCGGAGAGCTTTTTCAGAACGGCAGCGGTGACCTGTTTTTTATCGGCCAACATTTTTTCATCGGCCTCTGGAAAATATTTTTGGTAGAACGGGAGAGCGGTTTCGTAAATCGCGGCTTGCGTCTGTTGCAAATCGG
>JALYKJ010000308.1 GCA_030774845.1 Verrucomicrobiota bacterium | reverse complement strand
CGCGAAATCTTTCAATTCAGGCCTTAAATTTCTTCGCCAAAGCGCTGGCCACGATGGCCGGAACGAACTTGGACACATCACCACCAAGTCGCGCGATTTCTTTCACCAATCGCGAGCTCAAGTAGGTGTATTCCTCTTTCGGCATTAGGAAGATCGTTTCCACATTGGCTTCGAGTTTTCGATTCATCAGCGCCATCTGAAATTCGAATTCGAAATCCGAGACGGCGCGGAGACCGCGGATGACCGCATTCGCCTTTTGCTCGAGCGCAAATTCAACCAGCAGCCCATCAAACTGCGCGATCCGGACATTGTCGATCTTGCCCACGGTTTGTTGGAGCAAATCGAGCCGTTCCTTGAGCGAAAAGAGCGGCTGCTTCTCATCATTGTGCGCGACCGACACGATGACTTCATCAAAAAGTTTTCGGGCGCGCTCAACCACGTCGAGATGGCCGTTGGTGAGCGGATCGAAGCTGCCCGGGTAGACCGCTCGTTTCATTTCAGCCGAAATTCAATCATCAAACCGCAAACATCAAATCCGCCAGCCGGTCGGATTCGCCGTGGCGAACATCTGATGCATTCATTTGCCGAACGATGCGTGAAGCCGGACATTGCTCTCCCGGCTCATGATGAATCCGTCGACTTACAAGAAGATTGCCGTGGCCAGCACCTTTTCCCCGCGATTCGAGCAGGTTCTCTCTGAAGCAGGCAGGATTCGCGAGCGGTTCGGGGCGGATTTAAGCTTGATTTACATCGGAGAACGGAGCGACGAGACGGCAAAGAAATTTCAAAACATCCTTGGCCGTCTGCAATTGCCGAGCGATTCGCCCGTCCATTATGGTCAGGGAGATCCGGCCGATGGAATTTTACGCGCGATCGCGGACAACGATGTCGATCTTATCGTCGCCGGCGCGCTGGAAAAAGAGACTGCACTTCATCCATTTCTCGGGAACGTCGCTCGTCGACTATTGCGGGAAGCGAGTTGTTCCGTTCTCCTTTTCACTAATCCGGAGCTCAAACCGAAGCCGCTGCGCCAGATCGTTTTTGTCGTGAATTATTCCGACCATGCCCAGCAAGCCTTTCGGCAGACGCTGATGCTCGCGGCGGCCGAATCGTGTGAGCGGCTCTATGCGGTTCGAGTCTACACGACGTTCGATGAAGTCCGCGCCGCGATGTTTGTCGACAACGGTGACGGCACCCCGCGGCCGCGCACGTTTGATGAAGAAGAGGCCGATTTGGAAAAATTCGTGTTGGCCGCAGGCGACACCGAAGTCCCGATCGAAGCGCGCTGCATTCGCGGCAACACGGGCTTCGCTGCGTCCGATTTCGTGAAATCAGTGGAAGCCGATTTGCTGGTGGTGCCCGTGCACAAAAGCGAAACGTCGGCCGAACGTTTGCCAAATCATCTCGCTTGGATCGCGGATGTGATTCCGTGCAATCTCTGGCTCATTCGCTGAATGAGATTTAAAAGCGCTGACCCTCACCTCATTCCTCTCCCTGGGAGGGAGAGGAAGACGCGAAGCGTCAGGTGAGGGTTAATTGGATAGATTCTGATCGCGCAAATGAACCACGCCCCCGAGTTTCATGCTTACGGTTTCGCGCATCTTACCGTTATTTTCTTAACGGTTGGCCTGCCGTTTTTGCTCGCGCTGGTTGTTCATCGAACGAAATCGTGTTTGCTCGAACGCTCGATCTGTTTTGCCATCTCCGCGTTACTTCTAATCAATTATGTCGCCTACCTCATCGTCGCGCGAAACTTCGGAGTCACTAGCTGGTATAGAGCGTTGCCGCTTCAACTGTGCGATTGGGCGATGGCGGTCATCATTGTCGCTCTTTGGACCGGCAATCGCCGCTGGCTCGAAGTGGCCTACTTTTGGGGAATCGGTGGAACATTGCAGGCGCTCATTACACCTAACTTGCGTTACGGTTTCCCGGACCTTCGTTTCATCAGTTTCTTTGTCGCCCATTCCGGAATCATTATCGGCATCGTCTTCCTGATGCTGATCTACGGATTTCGCCCGCGCGCGATCGGTGTTTTGCGCACATTTGCGTGGACAGAAATTTATTTTGTTGTCGCGTTCAGTGTCGATCTGCTCACCGGCGAGAACTACGGCTTCCTTCTTCACAAACCGGAAGCAGCTTCGCTCCTGAATTTTCTGTCCGATTCGCGGCCGCTCTATCTCCTCGAATTTCATGGTCTGGCGTTTCTTTTCTTCTGCGCGCTCTATGCGCCATTTGCGATTGTCGATCTTGGGCGCAGACTGCAAACTTCTCGAACGGCATGAAATCTTTCCGCGTAGGCAAAGTCACGATTGGCCGAAAACGACCCGCGTTCATTCTCGGGCCGTGCGTCATCGAGTCGGAGAAGTTCGTGTGGCGAATGGCCCGTGAGATCGCGAAGATCTGCGCGGCGGAAGATGTCGATCTTATCTTCAAAGCTTCCTACGACAAAGCGAACCGGACTTCGGTGCGTTCTTTTCGCGGGATGGGAGCGCGCGGAGGTTGCGAAATTCTCGCGGCGATCGGTCACAAGTTGAAGATTCCGGTAACGACGGACGTGCATTCGCCGGACGAAGCCAAACTCGCTGGGGACATGATCGATTTGTTGCAGATCCCCGCATTTCTTTGCCGCCAAACCGATTTGTTGCGCGCGGCTGCGGAAACCAGACGCGCGGTCAACGTGAAAAAAGGTCAATTCCTCGCGCCGTGGGATGTAAAAAATATTGCTCAGAAATTAACAGCGTTTGGCTGTAAGAAATTTTGCTTCACCGAGCGCGGCACAACCTTCGGCTACAACAATTTGGTCGCGGACATGCGCTCGCTCTACTGGATGCGCGAGGCCGGTTATCCCGTCATCTTCGACGCGACGCATTCTGTTCAACGGCCGGGCGGAGCTGGGGACAAAACTTCCGGCGATAGCGCCCTGGCGCCAGTGCTGGCACGCGCCGCGATGGCGGCGGGTTGCGACGGAATTTTCATGGAGGTGCACGAAAACCCAGCGCGCGCGTTGTCGGATGCGGCCAACCAAATTCCGCTAAAGGATTTGCCGAAGCATCTGCGCATGTTAAAAGCTATTCATGCTGCCGTTTCGTAACGGTCGCTCCGGAAATTGGGGCCTCGCTGTTGGGTTATTGTCGATCTTGCTCTTGTCGATTGCGGTCGCGATCGAACCAGCCATCGCTGCCAAACCCAAGCTCAAAAAGGAAAAACTTCCGAGCGCGACGCCGAGCGCTTCCCCGGGCGAGCAAAGTTTAACTAATATTCCGCTGCCGATCGGCCACGAAGCCAAAGGTCTTGTTCTTCCTGACTTCGATTTGGAGGGCCACTTGCGCGGACGATTTGAAGCCGTGTCTGCAAAACGCATCGATGAAGAGCACATCGGCTTTCATTCCTTGAAGATCACAACTTACACGCCGGAGAACAAAACCGATCTCACGATCGAATTGAGTGAATCGATCCTTAATTTGAAAACGCGGATTCTCAGTTCGAAGGAACGCACAATTATCAAGCGCGCGGACTTTGATATCGCCGGGGACTCCGTGGAGTTCGACACCAACACCCACACCGGCAAATTGGTTGGCAACGTGAAGATGGTGATCACGAGTCAATCGCAATTGTTAGGCAATCAAAACGAGTGAGCAGGCTCGGCGCAATCTTTCTCGTTATTGCTTGCGTTTCGGCTGCTCGGTTGCCGGGACAATCGGCGAATTCGTCCAGTCCATCGCCGGCCGCCGCCAAGAAAGGGGAGAAAAAAGAAAAGCAATCTTCGGACAAAACAAATCCCTTGGCCGGTGGAATTAAAGGCGCGCCAACCAACGGCCCGATGACGACTGAGATTTATTCAGACGACGCTTTTTTTGATTCCAACAAGAACGTCGGCATCTTCAGCGG
>JALYKJ010000307.1 GCA_030774845.1 Verrucomicrobiota bacterium | reverse complement strand
GTCAAAGAGATCTCGTTCTTTGCCGATCGCGCGGACGTTTCCGAGGAGCTTACGCGGGTGGAAAGCCATCTCGCACAGTTCGCCCACCATCTCCGCCGGCACGAGCCTGTTGGTCGCACGTTGGAGTTCATTACTCAGGAAATTTTTCGCGAACTGAATACACTCGGAGCCAAGGCGAACGATGCCGCGATTTCGCAACGTGTCGTCGCTTGCAAAGCGGAGTTGGAAAAAATCCGCGAACAAATTCAAAACCTTGAGTAGCCGCTTCAGCCGTCACGGAATTCTGTTCGTCCTGTCCGCGCCATCCGGCGCCGGCAAAACGACGCTGGTCGATGCTTTGCGAAAAACATCCGAGTTCGTTTACTCGACCTCATGCACCACGCGCCCGGCACGAGCAGGCGAAGCGGAAGGCGAAGATTATCAATTCCTGGCGGAGGCGGAATTCAATACACGCGTGAAAGCCGGAGAATTCTTGGAGCATGCGCAAGTTCACGGCCGTCACTACGGCACACTGTTAAAACCAATTGTCGAAAATTTGAAGAGCGGCCGCGATGTCTTGATCGACGTCGATACACAAGGCGCCGCCAGTATTCGCAGTTCCAAGGACGAATTTATCCGGAACGCGCTCGCGGATGTTTTCATTATGCCGCCGGACGTTGACGAATTGCGCCGGCGTCTGACCAAACGCGGCACTGAAACGACCGGGCAAATCGAAGCCCGTCTGGCGACGGCAATTCGCGAAATGCAATCCTGGCCTCAATATCGCTACACCATCATCAGTCGAACCACCGAAGAGGATTTGCAGAAATTTCGACACATTATGAATGCCGAGCGATATTTGAGCCGGCGTTTGATCCAAAAGTAATTGTCGATCCATTAGACTGACGTTCAGGACAAGCCTTGCATGAGAAAAAATTCCAATCGGCGACCTGAAAAAACTGGAGTGCGCAAAGTGGTACGCTTGCGCGGCGCCGGCAAAACAATCGTTCTTGGCGTCACCGGTTCGATCGCCGCTTATAAATCCGCGGACCTGGCCAGTCTGCTCGTAAAGCAAGGTCACCAGGTCTTTGTCGTGATGACACATGATGCGACCGCATTCATCGCGCCGCTGACTTTGCAAACGCTTTCCAAAAATCCGGTGATGACAAGTTTCTTCGACGAAAAAGAAAACTGGCGCCCCGGCCACATCGAATTGGCTGACCGAGCGAATCTGCTTTTGGTCGCACCGGCGACGGCAAACATCATCGCTGAGCTCGCGCACGGTTTGGCGAGCCATCCGCTGGCCGCGATCGCCCTCGCTACTCGTGCACCAATTTTGATTGCACCGGCGATGAATGGAAAAATGTGGTCGCATCCGGTGACGGTTGAAAATGTTGAGAAATTGAAATCGCACGGCGTCGAATTCATCGGGCCGGAAGAAGGAATGCTAGCGTGCGGTTACGAAGGGCTCGGTCGCCTTTGGAAAGTCGACGACATCGCCTTTCGCGCTGAGTTTCTGCTCGCGCGCCAGGAAAATCTGATCGCGTGAGATTTCTCATCACGGCCGGCCCGACGCGCGAGCCGATCGATCCCGTTCGCTATCTCAGCAATCGTTCCTCCGGGAAAATGGGCTACGCAATTGCCGAAGCGGCGATCGAAGTGGGCCACGAAGCCGCTCTGATTTCCGGCCCGGTAAATCTCAATCCACCGCGCGGAGCGGAGCTGACCTCGGTTTCGACCAGCGACGAAATGTTTCATGCCGTCCACGAACATCTGCACGGTTGTGACGTCCTGGTGATGTGCGCGGCAGTTGCGGACTACAAGCCGAAGCAGGTTTCCAAAAACAAAATCAAAAAGCGCGACGCGAATCTTTCACTCGAATTAGTTCCAACACGCGACATTCTCGCGTCGCTGTCGAAAGAAGATCGATCCGCCAAACGACGGATTCGCCGTGGCGGACAATGTCTTGTCGTCGGTTTCGCCGCCGAAACGGAAAACGTCGAAGCAAACGCGCGAAGAAAACTCCAGAAGAAGAACTGCGACATCGTCGTCGCCAATGACGTGAGTCGCGCAGATTCCGGAATGGAAAGCGACACAAATGAAGTTATAATTTTGTTTCGCGGCGGGGAAATCAAAAAAATTTCACGCGCTCCGAAGAAAATTGTGGCGCGCGAGCTCGTAAAAATATTTGAAAATGTTTGCGAAAAACGTTTGACAAAAAAAATCGCGTGATTACTTCGTCGTTAAGTGAAGTCATTCCCAACTCTTCACAAATTTCCGCGAAAGCGGATGGAAAGGGGGGAATAGAAGTCGATGGCTAAGAAAAAAAGAAAAGCAGCAAAAAGAAAAGCGAAGAAAAGAAAGAGGCATTGAAGCTCATCGCTTGATTAACGACTTCGAAAAATCTTTCGGAGTCACAACCCCAAACTTCAACCCGGGAGGAGAATTTATTTTCCTCCCGGTTTTTTATTTGCGTTGAAACCTTGAGATGTTGAGACGTTGAGAGGAGAAGCTATTCTGAGGTCGACCTCAACCGTTCAACTACTCAACCACTCAACCTTTTCATGAAGCACTATCTCGACGCGGCTGAAAACGCTGCGCACGCGGCGGGCGAGCTGCTTCGCAAAAATTTTCACCGGCCGCAGCACGTGAATGTCGCGGAGGCGCACGACATCAAACTCGCGATTGACGTCCAGACACAAGAGCTGATCACCAAAGCGCTCTTGAAACAATTTCCCGACCATGCGCTTTATGGCGAAGAAGGAATCGTGGGCGACCAATCGAGCGAGCATCAATGGGTCGTGGATCCGCTGGATGGCACCGTAAATTATTTTTACCAGATTCCGCATTTTTGCGTTTCGATCGCGCTGCGCCTGAAAGGTGAGATCATCCTCGGCGTGATTTACGATCCGATGCGCGATGAAATGTGGAGCGCGCAAAAAGGAGAAAAACCGCGACTGAACGGTCAACATTTTCGCGTGAGCGATCGCACCAATCTTGCCGAAGCCGTGGTTTCAGTCGGACTCGCCAAAACGGATGACTCGATTGATTCAAATCTCCCGCTACTTCAGGCAATGATTCATCGCGTGCGCAAATGCCGCGTGCTCGGCAGCGCCGCGCTCGACATGGCTTACGTTGCGTGCGGGCGCTTCGACGCCTATATCGAACGCGGAATCAGTTTGTGGGACATCGCCGCCGGATGGATTCTGGTTGAAACTGCTGGCGGACTGGTCGACTTGCGGCCACGCAAAGATATGAAAGACAAATACAGCATTGTCGCCTCCAATGGCGTGATCGATTTGAAATTGTGAACATGACGCGCTGCGGAATCGGTTACGACATTCATCGCCTCGGACAAAATCGACAATTGATCCTGGGCGGGGTTCGCATTCCGTACTTGCTCGGATTGGAAGGACATTCCGACGCCGATGTTTTATCGCACGCCATCGCGGATGCGCTGCTCGGCGCGGTTTGCGCCGGCGACATTGGTCAACATTTTCCAGACACGGACGAATCGATTCGCGGCATCAGCAGCATCGAGATCTTGAAACGGGTGACTCAAATTCTCGCCGAGAAAAAAGCGCGGGTGGTCAACATCGACGCCACCGTGATCGCGGAGGCGCCAAAGATTGCGCCGCAAATTCCAGCGATGCGAAAAGAAATTGCCGCGGCGATCGGTGTTTCCGACGCGCAAGTGAGCATTAAGGCGACGACGAACGAGCGGCTCGGTCCGATCGGCCGCGGCGAAGGCATCGCGGCAATGGCGATCGCGGCGGTCGAACAAAGTTGAGAATGCCGCTGCGCTTCTTTAATACTTACTCGCGCAAGCTCGAAGAATTTCGGCCGCGCGATCCGGACAAACGCAAGATCGACATCTACACGTGCGGACCAACCGTTTACAGCCGCGCACACATTGGAAACTTCCGCGCTTACATTTTCGAGGATTTACTTCAGCGCCATCTCGAAGCGCGCGGATTCAAAGTTCATCGCGTCATGAACATCACCGACGTGGACGACAAAACGATCCGCGGCACGCACGAAGCCAAAGTTCCTCTCCAAAAATTTACGCAACAATTCAAAGACGCATTCTTCGAAGACGCGGAAAAGCTGCGGATCAAACGCGCGGATGCTTATCCGGCCGCGACCGATCAACGGTATATCGACAGGATGATTTCGATGATCGGTGCGTTGATCTCGAAAGGCCTCGCTTACCAGGCCGATGACAAATCGGTTTATTTTCGGATCAACAAATTTCCAGATTACGGAAAGCTCGCGCATTTCGACCTGACCGAACTGCGATCTACTGGCCGCGTGAAGCATGACGAGTACGACAAGGAACACATCGGCGACTTCGCACTTTGGAAAGCGTGGGACGAAGAAGACGGCGATGTAAAATGGGATTCGCCATGGGGACCGGGACGTCCCGGTTGGCACATCGAGTGCAGCGCCATGGCGACGGCATTGCTTGGCGACCAGATTGACATTCACTGCGGCGGCGTGGATAACATTTTTCCGCACCACGAAGCGGAAATCGCGCAAACCGAAGGCGTGACTGGCAAAAAGTTTGTCCGCTATTGGCTGCACTGCGCTCATCTGCTGGTCGACGGCCAGAAAATGTCGAAATCGTTTGGAAATTTTTATACGATTCCTGACGTCTTAGCGAAAGGCTACACCGGCCGCGAAATCCGTTACGCGTTGATCCGCGTGAATTATCGTACTCAGCTCAATTTCACCTGGGACGGAATGAAAGAAGCGCGCGAGTCACTGGAACGAATCGACGATTGGTTGCAACGTCTGCGCGAAGTCGCCGGCCGTAAAATTGCCGATCACGAGATCGACAATGACATTGGTCGCGAATTCGAAGATGCACTCGACGACGATCTGAATATTTCGGCGGCGCTCGGCTTCCTTTTTGAAACGATCCGCGAGACGAATCGCGCGATGGATCAAAATAAACTCGACGCAAAGACCACGGCGGGATGGTTGAACTGGTGGAGCCGAATCAACAACGTGCTCGATTTCGAAACCGATGGAACTGAGTTGCCCGAGGAAGTAGCGAAGCTGGCCGAAGCGCGGGCGCAAGCTAGACTTGCAAAAGATTTTCGAAAAAGCGATGAATTGCGCGACAAGTTGAATGCGCTCGGCTGGGAAGCGCGCGACACCAAGGACGGACAGAAGATTACGCGACGCGCCGGCGCTTAACAAAATGTTTGCGCCCGCACAATTCCTCAGCCTCGAACACACGGCCCACCCGAAATTGTTCGAAGACCAGAACTACGTTTGGAACGCGCTCAAACAAATCGAGAGCTATTTGCAATTTCGTTTGAAACCGGCGGTGCTAGGCGAGCTCGTCGGCCGTCCGTTCATCAGCAGCAACGTTTTTGTTGGCCGCGGCACGATTGTCGAACAAGGCGCAGTGTTGAAAGGACCGGCGTGGATCGGCGAGAACTGTAACATCCGCAGCGGCTGTTACGTCCGCGAGAACGTCGTCGTCGGCAACGGCGTGATGATGGGCAACTCGTGCGAGTTCAAGAACAGCATCATCTTCGACGAAGCGCAGGTGCCGCATTTCAATTATGTCGGTGATTCAATTCTTGGATTTAAGGCACACCTCGGCGCGGGCGTGATTTTGTCGAACGTGAAACTCGATCACAGCGAGATCGCGGTGGCGGCAAGTGACGGCAACATCGCCACCGGCTTGACCAAGTTCGGCGCGATCGTCGGCGATCGAACCGAGATCGGCTGCAACGCTGTGATCAATCCCGGCTCAGTGCTAGGACGCGATTGTTTGATTTATCCAAACGTGAATTTTCGCGGCGTGCTTGCGGACGGCAGTGTGGTCAAATTGCGGCAGGAGTTGCAGATCCTGGAGCGACGCGATCACGGGAAATAGAAAGACTCAGCGAAAGATTAAGAGGAAGATTCTGATAATGGATGGGGAGGGATTACGCTCCCGCTAGTGATCCGAAAGTGTACCCACTTATAGATGTTGCCTTCACGCCTTCGGCTTTGGAGGCAAGTGGATTATCCAACCTCCGCTTTGGCAATCTCCGTTACGCGGATGAACAGAGCCAGATTATACGACGGATAAATTCTTTGCCACTGAGCTGGTGGATGGGGAGGGATTATCCAACGCTTCGCGTTGGCTCCAGCTTTTGAGCTTCGCTCTTAACCCTGGCGCGTAACGCGCCCCACCGGTCGAACGGCGTTCGAATCTCCGTGACGCGTAACGAACAGGCCAGACTGCGCGTTTGAAAAAATTGCGCCTGCGAGCTGGCGGATGGGGAGGGATTCGAACCCTCGGTGCCTTTCGGCACACACGCTTTCCAGGCGTGCACAATCGACCACTCTGTCACCCATCCCTTGGTCGAGAATCGTAAGATCGACAATCAGAGTTGCAAGCGGCGGAACAATTCGTCGAGTGGCAGTTGAATGCCGATGAAAAATTCGCCGAAGTCCGCGTATTCTGCGCTGACCGGATCAAAGCGCATTTCGTAAACGATCGCTTTGATCTGAAACGTATCGCGCGCGAAAAGAGTAACCCCCCACTCCGCATCGTCGAGGCCGGTCGAGCCAGTGATGAGTTGTTTCACTTTGCCCGCATATTGACGACCGACTGTCGCGTGCCCTTTCATCAATTTTCGGCGCTCATCGAATGGCAGCGCGTACCAATTCCGCTGTTCGCCCCGCCGCTTGCTCATATTATAAAAGCAGACCACCGGCCAATCGGGCAGAGTCGGATAAACGCGCTCTTGCCGGTAATGTTTGATCCGCTCGCGAAAAGTATTCAGAGCTTGTTCCAATTTTGCCGGGTCGCGCTTTGTCTCCTGATCGAGCGTCGCGGTATATTCCTCTTCGGTCGTGATGTATTCGCTTTCTTCAGTGAGCGACAAATAACTGTAAACCGGCGTCAGCGCATCGGCGCCTAACGAAACCGAAAGTTGCTTTTCGATCTTGTTGGCGGTCTGTAAATCTGGCGTGATCAACATGAAGCCGAGGTCCGCTTTTGGCGTCACGACACTGAGCGTGAGCAACTGGGTCGAGTCCATCGCCCGAACTTCCTGCACGATCTTTGAGAGATTGGTTTTTGCGGCATTCTGCTCATCGCGGCTGAGTAATTGCCATTGGCCGTACTCGACGTGATAAAACAAATGCAGACAGTGCCAGCCCTCTTCCGGAACCAGCGTCGTGCTCTTGTCGGTCATCGCTCGTAGTTTCCGCTGTGGAGAATTGCGGTCAAGACGTTGTGGCGGCGTTTGTGTCAAACAGTGGACAGGCGCTCGCCGCGGCGAGCGCGTCTACAACCGCGTCGCGGTTTGCGCGGATGGCAAATGCGCCAGGCAATATTCTTCCCCATCGCGCGCGACGCGGAAATCGACATTGGGATCGCTCAACTCGGTCGCACCGCAAACTGCGCATTTGTGAAGCGGTTCGGTCTCGCTGCGTGCACGATCCTCATAACGTTTTCGGCGGCCCGAGACTTCGTGACGGTGCCGCGCTTGATAAATAAATTCGGGTCCGAAGAAAATAAGGTAATTGGCGAGCGCCGCCACGAGCGCTGCTC
>JALYKJ010000306.1 GCA_030774845.1 Verrucomicrobiota bacterium | reverse complement strand
ATCCAAAACGCGCCCAATTGTATGCCGCCAGAAGTATTCCGCCGATGGCGATCGCTATCGCTGATGGCAGTGCTTTTAGACCTTTGCGCCAGACCACCCAGCCCAAGAAAGGCAACGCAACCAGATTTGTCGGGCGAAACAAAATCGAAAGCGCTAGCGCCAGACCACTGCGGTACGGCTTGTCGGATACTGCGAAATATAAACTCGCGATCAAAAACGCGCCTCCGCCGACTTCCGAATACAAACCGCGCGATTGGTACCACCAGTCTGAGCACAGCCCGACCAGCAGCACAGTGGTGATCGCGGTCGGCCAGGAACAGAAGCGGCGCAACAAGGCGAGGAGGAAAGTCATTCCGACCGCGCCCCACAATGCATTCAGTCGAAGCGCCCAGCGCGCGCCAGTGACTGATGGCGCGACCTCTTTCACCCAAATGTAAGGCGAATCATTCGATCTCGCGGTCAGTTTATAGACCAGGGCGACGGCAAACACATTTCCTGGAAAATATTTTGTGTAGAGATGGCCGTCGGGCCCAGTCGATCCGATGTTCACCCGCTCTTGCAGCCAGGCGAAATCGTCCATCGCCAAATGGCCGCGTGTTGCCAATGAAATCCCGCTGGCGAAGACCGCCGCTTCATCCGAAGCCTGAAGTTTTCCGCGCGAAGTTATTCCGTAGACCGCGAGGAAGAAAAAAAAGCAGACCAGGGACGCTATCGGACCCGCGGTTAGCAACCTGCGCACGCGAGAACTCAGATTGGCCCACGCCGCATCGGCTGGAGGCGCTATGTTTCCTGGCGACGAAATTTTACGTCAGCGCAATGCACTGAAAGGAGCTGACGACGTCGTCCGGGCCTTTGGCGGCGAAGAAGCTTTCATAGTAGCCGGGGCCAAGGTCCCAGTGTGGGCCTTTGTAATATTCGTCCCGATAAAATCGCCAGATGCCGCTGACCACGATGACGCAGCTCATCCGGTCGTTCCAAAAATCGCCGGTGTAATGAAAACTGAGGTTCGTTCGCGCATAGGCGCCTTTGAAACCGATGTGATCGTAAAGCACCAGCTCGGGCAGCCGAATGATTTCTTTGCTAGGCTCGATGTTCACCTTGCCGGCGCCGCTCGGGTGATATCCGAGCGGTCCTAGTTTCCATTTCATGTCGATGATACAGCCGTTGTCCGGCGACAATTCGGTTTTCGGTATTTGTCTCATAAGCAGGAAAGGTTGTATGTCGATCTTGAACAAGGGTTGCCACCCTGTCGAGAAAGATTGAACCGCGGATTGCACGGATTTAGACGGAAGGATTTCATTTCTGTTCTCCCATCAGCGATATCCGTGTAATCAGCGGTTAAAATCAGATCAAATGTTCGCGGTTGTCCGAGCGGAGCCGGATGGTTTTGTTCTGCAAATTGTGCATCGCGCGGATGAGCCGGACGGTTTTGCTCTTGGCTCGCATCAAAATGGAATGGGTGCTGGCGATCATGCCTTTTGATTTTACGCCGCGCAAAAGCGCGCTGTCGCTGATCCCGGTTGCGCAAAAAACGATGTTCTCGCCTTGGGCGAGATCGTCGGCGGTAAAAACGCGGTCGAGATCTTTTTCGTGTCCGTCAGCGATGAGTTGTTTGCGCTCGTTCTCATCGCGCGGCCACATTTTGCACTGCATCTCGCCGCCGAGACATTTGATCCCCGCCGCCGCGAGCACCGCTTCGGGCGAACCGCCGATGCCCATGTAAAGATCGACATCCGATTCAGGCAACGATGGCGCCATGGCTGCGGCAATGTCGCCATCGCCAATCATGCGCAGGGACGCGCCGGCCGCGCGAATTTGTTCGACGATTTCTTTATGGCGCGGCCGATCGAGCATCATCACGACCACGTCCTGTACGCGTTTGTCCACCGCGCGCGCTACGATCGCCAGTGTTTCGGCAATGGGCGCGTCGATGTAGAGCGAATCCCCGCGCTTCTGGGTGTATTGAATCACGCGCGGCCCATAAGCGAGCTTCGACATGTAAAACGACGGCACATCGCACAGCGCAACTTTGACGCCTTCTTCCGGACTCGCGGCCGCGATGCAACTGATCGAGTTCGGCGCGCCTTTGGAGATGTTGGTTGTCCCGTCGATCGGATCGATCGCAATGTCGAACTGCGGCGCGCCCGGCAACCAGGTGCCGAGTTGTTCGCCTTTAAGAATGCCGGGCGCTTCGTCTTTGATGCCTTCGCCGATCACGACTTCGCCGCAGATGTTCATGAGATCGAACATGCCGCGCATCGCGTCGCACGCCGCCGCGTCGGCTGCTTCCTTGTCGCCGCGTCCGAGCCACCGCAATGAATTGAGCGCGGCCGCTTCCGTTGCGCGCACGAAATCGAACTCAATAATGCGTTCGATGTCGTGGTAATTCTGCTTCGGAAGGCGGTGCATCACGGAGCGGTAATGTTCATGCAAGTCATTGGCGATGACAACGATTCTTCTGTAGCGGCGCTCTATAAGCGTTGCATTAATTCGTCTGACGGTCACAGACCGCCGCTACAAAAACCCGGCGAGATTACCACTTTATTGGAATGACGGCCGGCACGCTGCGTTTGTAATCGTCGAATTCTTCACCGAATTGTTCGCG
>JALYKJ010000305.1 GCA_030774845.1 Verrucomicrobiota bacterium | reverse complement strand
TTCCAAAACTTGCCATGTTTTGTCTGTTGACCCGTCATCGATAACAATCATCTCTGTCGGCAGGCCTGTTTTCAACGCTTCCACATGTATCAACGACAGGTTCTGAGCGACCTGGTCGCTCTCATTGTGTACGGGGATTAGGATCGAAAGTATGACATTGCTATCGCGAGAATCAGAAGAACCCTTTGTTAGAGGTCGGCCGCAGAGCCTGCAATTCCAGCCGTTTTGGTCGGATGCGCGCATTTGGTTGCTAATTAAGCATGCAACGGGACAAATCGATACGAAGCGATGCAGGCCCTGTCAACTTCAGCGCGCTCGCGCAAAACGAAATGGAAACTGAAACCGATCTCGGCGTACCAAATTGCGCGATCTGCTGGCAATGCAGCGCATCCCATTGGCTTCATCTGTCGAAGCAAAGCGCCGACTTCGCGGACAGCTCTTCCAAAACACCGGGTAGCTTTGGCCGCAAGAACTTCACATCCACGATAGTAGAACTTGCGTTGATTGCTAAACAGTAAATCCGTACTTTGGTCGGGCAGCGGTTTCCCACTTGCGCGCCTTGCCGGAACCGCCTAATAGCTTTAGCCGCCAATGATTCACCACATCGTCCTTTACAAACTCAAGCCCGAGGTCACTCCCGCTCGCGTCGAGGAAATGATGATGAACACGCGCATGCAACTGCTGAAAATCCCGGAGGTCCTCAACATCAAATGCGGCAAGCGCGTCGATCCTGAGCTGCAGTGGCCTTTCTTCATCGCGATCGATTTCGAGTCGATGGATAAGTTCGCCATTTTCCGGGAGGACCCCATTTTCGTGAAGTTCATGGAGGAAATCATCAAACCGAACACGGCCGATTCGCTCAGCCTGGATTTCGAAATGGATCCGGGCAAAGACGTGCGGTTTTCCTAGTTTTCCTTTGTCATTCCGAGCGTAGTCGAGGAATCTGTCACTATTTCTGAAATGATTAGAGATGTCTTCCCACGCCTGCGGGACTCGACATGACAGAAACATGACAAAGAAGGCCATCATTCTTGCGGGCGGCGCCGGCAGCCGGCTCTTTCCGATCACCAAGATCGTCTGCAAGCAACTGCTTCCGGTTTACGACAAACCGATGATCTGTTACCCACTGGCCACGCTCATGCTCGGCGGCTTGCGCGATGTGCTGATCATTTCCACGCCGAAGGATTTGCCCATGCTGCGAGATTTTTTGGGCGACGGCGCGCAGCTTGGAATTCAAATCCGATATGCCGAGCAACCGAAACCGAGCGGCATCGCCGAAGCTTTCTTGATTGGCGGGAAATTCATCGGCAGCGCGGGCGCGTGTCTGATTTTGGGGGACAACATCTTCTACGGAAAACTCGATTTCTTCCGCGAAGCGCTCGCCATCAAAAGCGGCGCGTGCATTTTTGGTTACCAAGTCCGCGATCCTCAACGCTACGGCGTGGTGGAGTTCGATCGGAAGGGTCGCGCCATCAGCCTCGAGGAAAAGCCCAAGAAACCAAAAAGCCATTTTGCTGTGCCCGGTCTCTACGTTTACGACGACCAGGTTGTCGATCTTTGCAAAACGTTGCGTCCATCCGCACGCGGCGAGCTCGAGATCACCGATTTAAATTTGCTCTATCTCAAAAGGAATGAGCTGCACGTGAAGTTGCTCAGTCGCGGGATGGCTTGGCTCGACACCGGAACGCAAACCAGTTTACTCGAAGCCGGCAATTACATCGCGACCATCGAACATCGACAGGGACTCAAGGTCGCCTGTCTCGAAGAAGTCGCCTTGCGGATGAAATTCATCACCCGGTCGAATCTCGCGAAAATCAGCGATCAGCTGCCGAGCGGCGATTACCGCGATTACTTGCGAATGGTTTGCGACGAAGGCCCGACGTCTGGTCCGGAACCAGTCGGCTAGTTTTACTTCGGCTGCTCGCGCAAAAGATGGGTCGTGTCGGCGACCAATTTAGTGACCGCGTCGACTTCGGCGGCATCGTAATAACCGCGAATCGCGCCATGCCGATCGACCAAGATTATCCGTGTGCTATGGACCGGAATTCCCTTCTCATCGCTGCCATCCGCCACCGCGAGTTTGAATCCATTGCGGGATAAATTGTAAATCGTCGATTGCGGACCGGTCAGGAAATCCCAGCGACCGGGCTCGGCCTGCAGTTTCTCAGCGTAACCGCGCAAAACCTGCGGCGTGTCTTTCGCAGGATCGACAGTGAACGAAACAAGATGCACGTCCGTTCTTTCGAGAGGCTTCTGCAATTCGCTCATTCGGCTGCTGATCATCGGGCACGGTCCGGGGCAAGTCGTGTAAATGAAATCGGCGATCCAGATTTTTCCACGCAACTGAGCCGAGCCGAAATTTTCTCCGTCCTGGTTCACCAGTACAAATTCGGGAACTGTTCCGTAAGATGAAACCGTGCGCTGGCGAAGCGCATTCACTTCGAGCTGTCGCAGCCAAAGCAGGAGCGCGAGCGTAATCAGCGGGATTGCGATCAGGATGGCTTTCCAAGCCACGGCAGTTCTCGATGACGGACGATCTAAAGTCGTCGTGGTTACGTTCATACCTTAGTCAAGACCAGCGCGCCGAGGAGCAGCGGCAGGTAGATAATTGATGTGATGAATAACCGTTGCGCATCTGACGGCGTCCGCGTTTTCAAAAACCGCATGGCGACAGCTATGAATATCCCGCTCAGAATGAGCTCCGCTAAGAGATAGAAAACCGTGGCAATCCCAAGGAACGCGGGCAACCCGGCAACGACCAGCAGAAGCATACAAAAGAAGACACTTTGGCTGGCGCTGCGTTCGCCCGTCTGGTCGTCGCTCGAGATCATTTGGAAACCGGCGCGGGCGTAATCGTCGCGATACATCCACGCGATCGCGAAAAAGTGGGGCAGTTGCCAAAAAAACAAAATCGCGAAAAGCATCCACGCCCCTGCGTTGAGCGTTCCACGCGCCGCCGCCCAACCAATCATCGGCGGCAATGCGCCGGGCACTGCACCGAGTGCGGTGTTGAAAGTGCTGACGCGTTTCAAGGGCGTGTAAGCGAAGATGTAGATGATGATTGTGATTGCGGCGAGGGCCGCGCTCAGTGCGTTGCAGACGAAGGCGAGATAGGCGACGCCGAAGATCGACAACGCGGCACCGAGAATGACAGCGGCCTGCGGCCGCATTCGCCCGGCCGGAACTGGCCGCGAACGTGTTCGCTGCATCAAGGCATCAAGTTTGTACTCCCACCATTGATTGAGCGCAGCTGCGCCGGCCGCGGCCGCCGCTGTTCCAAAAACGGTATGCAAAAGCGCGGCATAATTAATTGGATTCTCGGCGCCGAGATAAAAACCCACCGCGGTCGTGAGTAAAACCAGGAGCGTGAGCCGCGCTTTGACCAACTCGACTAAATCACGAATGAATCCGGACCAAGCGTTTCGAGCTTCGGTTTGAGTCGACTTGATTGTCGCCGCTTTCACAAATTCCTCGTCTGCAAAACTCGCCAGCAAATTGCCCAGGCGCTCACGCCAAACGATAACATGATCGCACCAACTGCGACATGCGCTGTTGCGACATCGGCCGCTTTATTACTCCAGATCGTCGAAGCACCGAGCGTGAACTGAAGGAAAAACAACACCACCCACAAGATCGACAACCCCGAAAGAATCGGGGCTCGCGAAGACTTTCGGAGCCGCCAAACCCGGAGGGCAAAAACGATCACAGCGATGCCAATCAAGACTGCGAGAAAACGGTGCGCCATTTGCAGCCAGATTTGAAACGCATCCACGTTCGAAAGAGCGCGCGCGTCACGCCAGGCATTGATTTTTGCCAGCGCCGGCGCGCTTGTGTCCGGAATCCAGGCGCCGTTCGCCGTTGGAAAATCGAGGATGGCCAAATCTTTGTGTTGATGACGCATGGTCGCACCAAGCGCGAGCTGCACATAAATCAACGTCGTCGCCACGATGGCGAATTGTTTGACACGGCGAAAGCGCTGATGAACTTGACCGTTTAAAACGGTCGAGTTTCGATTAAGTGTTCGCCAGAAATCGGTGGTCACGATCGCGATGAGCATGATCAAGCCGAGGAATGCTTGAGCGAGACAGGCGTGAAAGATTCCGATCTGGTCTTTCAGCATCGTGACGCGAAGACCTCCAAGAATTCCCTGCAGAACCACGCCGGCAACTGCGATCAGACCGAGCGTCTTGACCGCAGGTCGATTTTCAGTTCGCCAAAGCCAAACGGCGAGGATGATGGTGAGAAGTCCGACCGTCGACGCGATGAGACGGTGGGTATGCTCGAACAAAACGCCGCCGATCCATTTCGAGACCGGAAACAAAAACATGTTGTAGCCGAAAGTGGTCGGCCAATCGGGAACAGCCAGCCCGACGCCTTTGCTTGTGACCATTCCGCCGCTGCAAATTAAAAACAGCGTGGCGAGCGCAGTGAACCAAATGAAGCGATTGAGCCAGCGCGCCGATTTTTCGTTTGGGGAGCGCACGCGCCCACGCGTGCCGCTGATCGCGCCCTCGCGATCGGCATCTGTTTGCGGAATCATAAGTGAAAAAGAGAAGTTCGTTGCTGCGAGGGCGCAGCAACCAGCACGCGGGGCGAATGCGCTCCCCCAGAGAAGAGTCGCGGCGTTATCCGCTCGGAGTTGGCGCGGGTTGAGCCGGTTTCTGTTCTGGTTTCGCGGCCGGATTTTCGGTTTTCGGCGCACCCGGCGGTGGCTGGGTCGGTGCGGGCGCGTTCTGTGTCCCGGCCAGTTCGGCGCGTTCCTTTAACCACGCTTGATATTCGGCCGGCTCATCCACCACAAGCGTGCCTTTCATTCCGTAATGACCGAGGCCGCAGAGCTGACCGCAAACGACTTCGTAAGTGCCAGCCTTGATCGGCTTGAACCACATCGGAATGAGCGAGCCGGGAATCGCGTCCGCAGCGATGCGCATGTGCGGCAAATCGAAATTATGGATCACATCTTTTGAAGACAGCTCAATGATTACCGGGCGATTCACTGGTACGTGCAACTCACCCAGGACAACGATGTCGTCTTTACCAGCTGGATCATTTGGGTCGATCCCGAGCGGATTTGAATTCGTGACCAAATCAATGTCGCGCCGGCCAAATTCACCGTCAGGTCCGGGCATATGGAAAGTCCAGTTGAACTGTTGACCCACCACGTGAACGATAATCGCGTCCTGCGTCGAAGGAAATTCATTCACGCGTTTCGCCCAAAGGGGAATCGCAAAACCGATCAGTAACACTGCCTCAATTAGCACGACCGAAAACTCGAGGTGCGTTGAGATTCCACTGCGAACACCTGCGTGATCGGCTTTCGGATGGCGGCTCCGGCGAAAACGGATCAGCACAAAAACGAAAAAGGCCGACCATCCGACGAAGAGCGCGCCCATGAACCAGTGCGCGAACTCGAGAATGTGATCGATCTGATAGCCGTGCTCAGAGGCATTCGGAGGCTGGCCGAGAAATTCGTTAATGAGCGCGAGGCTACTCATCAAATTTGTCCAAATCTTCTTCGTTAATTTCCTGATGCGGCTCGAGCGGCATTCGGCCGTGTCGCCAAATCTTGAAACTAAATGCACCGATTCCGCCGATGACCGACATCACTGCGCCAAAAAGAAACCAAATCGCGACGGCCATGTGCTGAGTCGATTTGCCGTCTTTCGCGCCGTAACAAAACGGACACGCGCTCGCCTGTTGGGCGACAAGCAGGATCGACATCAACAAGATCGACAGTCCGGGCCGGACGGGCATTAACTTTTTCATGTGATGATGCGGAGCCGTTTCATTTTCCGATAAAACCAGACACCGTAAACGACGAGCGTAAGCGCGCAGGCAAACGATGCGATCGCGCCCGCGAGATAGACCGGCGCGTCTTCGACGAGATTGACCCAAATACACCAGGCACCGACGCCCAACGCGAGCAGCGTTGAAAAAATCACGAAGACGATATGGAACGCTTTGAGTGACATTTAACGGACGACGGGGTTGTACCAGGCCAAAAATATAAGCCAGAAAAGTCCGAGCACAAAAAAGCCGGTGAAAATGAGCACGCGATAGATCAGCCGTTTTTCCGCGGCCAGGTGCATGAAGATAGCGGCGACCAGTCCGGCTTTGAGCGTGGCCACAAGCATGGCGACGCCGATGTTGGCTTTGCGGGTACCGAAATCGACGTAGGAAAGCGCGACCGTGATACCAGTAAACGCCAGCAAAAGCGCGCCGACGGTGAGATAGCCTCTCACGTGTTTTTGCACGTTATGCGCGTACTCCTCGTGCTCGGCCGGGTCTTGGGAAATGTCAGGCGGGTTGTTCATGGCTCAGAGCAAATAAAAAAGCGGGAAGACAAAAATCCAGACAAGATCGACAAAGTGCCAGAAGAGGCCGGAAACCTCGACGCGATTCGCCAGATGTTCGGGATTATGCTGGTAAAGCCGTTTGCTGACGGGCAGCCACATGTAAATGAAAACGAGCACGCCGGCGAGCACATGCGCCCCGTGCAAACCGGTGATGGTGAAGTAACTGGCGAAGTAGGCGCTGTGCCACGGGCCGAATGAATCGATTCGCTCGACATCTTCTTTATCGATCTTGGCGATGTTGTCGGTGGGCGGTACGTAAAGAAAGTGTGGACGATCATTCGTTGGATTGTTGGGATCGACGTAAACCGGATCGAGCCCGATTTCGTACTCCTTGATGTTCGCGTCCTTGATCGCTTCAGGGTTGTGCAAGTGACCACTGATCTCGATCCGCGGCTCCATCCCTTTTTCCGTCCGGCGATTGTTGCCGAGATACTGCTCGTATTTTTCGAGCGCGCTCGGTTTGAGGAAGACGCCGTAATGCTCGAACTTTTGCGGCCATTCGTAGTAAAGTTTTATGAAGAGAAAGATGATGCCGCACATAATGGTGGCAAGCATGTACCACCAGTAAGCGCGGTAGCGGCGCATTTTTAGCGCGGCCCAGGCCAGAACCACCGTGACCGAGGACATGATCAGGATCGCGGTATTCATCGTCCCGACCGGAACGTTGAGAAGGCCATGCGGCCACTCGCCTGGTTGAGCATCGAGTCGCAAGAAAACGTAGGCGGAAAAAAGTCCGCCGAAGAGCATCACTTC
>JALYKJ010000304.1 GCA_030774845.1 Verrucomicrobiota bacterium | reverse complement strand
TGCGCGCCGGAGATTTCATTTCGATTCGTCCGCGACATGTTATGACGCACGACAACACCGGTGCAGTGATTCCGAAGTTCAAACAAATCGGCGCGACCAAGATCGCCGATCCGGCGCAACCAGTGTTCGCGATCGATCACGACATTCAAAACGTTACGCCGAAGAATCTGGAGAAGTATGCCAAGATCGAAGCGTTCGCCGGCGAACACGGAATCGACTTTTACCCAGCGGGCACCGGCATTTCGCACCAGGTGATGGTGGAACAAGGTTACGTCGTTCCCGGCGCATTGGTCGTGGCAAGCGATTCGCACTCCAATTTGTACGGCGCGATGGCTGCGCTGGGCACGCCGGTGGTGCGAACCGATGCCGCGAGTATTTGGGCCACTGGAGTCACCTGGTGGCAGGTTCCCAAAGTCGCCAAGGCGGTGCTCAAAGGAAATCTGTCGGCCGGCGTCACCGGTAAGGACGTCATCATCGCGTTGTGTGGGCTCTTCAATAAGGACGAAGTACTCAATCACGCCGTTGAATTCCTGGGCGATGGCGTGGCGAATCTCCCGATGTCAGCCCGCATGACCATCGCCAACATGACCACGGAATGGGGCGCGCTGGCCGGCGTGTTTCCCTTCGATGAAGTTACGGTGAATTATTTACGCTCGCGCGTTGGCGAGTTCACCAACCCGAAACGCCCCGGAAAACGCGGCCCGAAAAGTCGCTCGGGCTACACTAAGATCGACATCGACGAATGGTGGAAGAATCGAAGCGACCTCACCGCCGACGCGGATGGGGAATACGCGATCGAGCTTGAACTTGATCTGGCGACTGTGGTTCCGCATGTCTCTGGCCCTAACGAAGTCAAGACGATGGTGTCGCTTCCGGAAATGCAGCGGAAACATGTGCCCATTCAAAAGGCGTACTTGTTGTCGTGCGTGAATGCGCGCTTTGAGGATTTGCATGACGCCGCCGAAGTAGTGCGTGATCGCGGCGGACACGTCGCCACCGGTGTCGAATTTTATTTGGCCGCCGCCAGCGCGGAAGTTCAAGCCAAGGCCGAGTCCACGGGTGATTGGAAAACTCTACTGGATGCGGGCGCCATTCCGCTGCCGTCCGGTTGCGGAGCATGTATTGGCCTGGGTCGCGGTCTGGTGCAAAAAGGCGAGACCGCGATCAGCGCCACCAATCGCAATTTCAAAGGCCGCATGGGCGACCGCGATGCGCTCGTATATTTGGGTTCGCCCGCGGTGGTGGCGGCCAGCGCGTTGGCTGGATTTATTTGCGCGCCAAAAGATTTCGCCGAGCGCGCCGCCGGCACGAGAATTCGGCGCGCTGAAAAGAAAACGCAGTCAGCGGGCTCGGTAGAGATCATCGCCGGTTTTCCACCAAGCGTAAGTGGTCGCGTTCTCTTCGTTGATAAGGACAATTTGAACACGGACGGCATTTACGGCAGCAAACACACTTACCGCGACGATATGACGCCGGAAGAAATGGCGGAGGTTACATTTGAAAATTACGATCCGAACTTCAACGCGCTCTATCAGAAAGGCGACGTCGTGGTAGGCGGACTCAATTTTGGCAGCGGTTCGAGTCGCGAACAGGCGGCCACGGCGCTGAAGTTCAAAGGCATTCCATGCGTTATCGCGGCCAGCTTTTCCGAAACTTACAAACGCAACGCGTTCAATAACGGCTTCGTGGTCTTTGAATGCCCCGAGTTGGTGACGCACTTGCGCACGACGCTGAAAAATGCCGCGCCTACCACGGTGGCGTCGGAGATCACGATCGATTACGGCAAATCCGTTCTGACCATTGATGGGAAATCGTTCACGTTTCCGCCGCTGAGTCCGGCCGCTCAGGAATTAATCGTCGCCGGCGGCGCCGAAAATCTGGTGGCATCGCGGCTTCGTGCGAAGACACAAGGAACCGAAATAGTCCGCTAAACACGCGAAACAACGCCAAACGGAGCATTTAATTTCTGGTCTTTCGCGTCCTTTGGCGTTTTTAGCGGACCCCATCTGCTCTTCTCCAGCCGAACTTGCGGGCGATTACGCTCGTCGATAAAGTCGCAACCATGTCGAAATACAAAATCGCATGGATGCCGGGTGATGGGGTTGGAAACGATGTCATGGAAGCAGCGCGCATCGTGTTGGAT
>JALYKJ010000303.1 GCA_030774845.1 Verrucomicrobiota bacterium | reverse complement strand
ATCCAAAAGAGCGCGCCGAGCACTTAATGCTGATCGATCTCGGTCGCAACGATCTCGGCCGCGTGGCCGAATTCGGCAGCGTCCGCGTGACAGAACAAATGGTGATCGAGAGCTACAGTCACGTCATGCATATTGTCTCGCACATTGTTGCCCGCCTGCGCGAGGACAAAAACGTGTTCGACGCCATCCGCGCGACGTTTCCGGCGGGCACCGTGTCCGGCGCGCCAAAAATTCGGGCGATGCAAATCATTGCCGAATTGGAGAAAGCGCGGCGCGGGTTTTACGCCGGCATTGTCGGCTATTTCGGGTTCGACGGATCGCACGATAGCTGCATCGCAATCCGGTCGATCATTTTGAAGAACGGGCGAGCATTTTTCCAGACTGGCGCCGGCATCGTAGCCGATTCCGATCCCGCGCGAGAATTTGAAGAGTGCGTCAACAAGGCGAAAGCGATGCTCGCGGCCATTGCGCGCGCAACGAATCCATGAAACTCCTCGTCATCGATAACTACGATTCGTTCACCTACAATCTCGTCCAGCTTTTCGGCGAGATGGATGTCGATCTTGTGGTGAGGCGAAACGACGAAATTTCGGTCGATGAGATTAAGAAATTTAGACCCGATCGAGTTTGTATTTCCCCAGGGCCGGGTCGGCCGGAAAATGCCGGCATTAGCTCCGAGTTGATTCGTGAAATGGGACCGCGTGTTCCGATTCTCGGTGTTTGCCTTGGCCATCAATGCATTGCCCAGGCATTCGGCGGCGAAATTGTGCGGGCAGAAAAGTTAATGCACGGCAAGACGTCGAAAATTCATCACCAAGGCCGCGGCGTTTTTGAAGGTTTGGCTGAGCCGCTCGAAGCGACGCGCTATCATTCGCTGATTGTGAAACCTGAATCATTGCCCGCCTCGTTGGAAATCACAGCCCAGACCGATGACGGCGAAATCATGGGACTGCAACATCGACAATTCCCGATTCACGGTGTCCA
This sequence comes from Verrucomicrobiota bacterium, assembly GCA_030774845.1. Taxonomy (GTDB): domain Bacteria; phylum Verrucomicrobiota; class Verrucomicrobiia; order Chthoniobacterales; family UBA10450; genus AV40. Next base: position 4,159 of record JALYKJ010000303.1, on the reverse strand, counting down.
ATTTCATCCCGAATCGATCCTGACGACCGAAGGACGCAAGTTGCTCGCGAATTTCTTGCGAGTTTAAGCGCCGTTGCGCGAGATCACCTCGTGAATCTGGCGAACTTCGCGCACCATTTGTTCGTACTCGTCGAACATTAGCGACTGCGCGCCGTCTGAAAGCGCTTCGTCTGGTCGGCCGTGCACCTCGATCATCAAACCATCGGCGCCGACTGCGACTCCGGCGCGCGAGAGCGGCGTCACCATATAACTCCGGCCGGTCCCGTGCGCAGCATCGACAATCACCGGCAAATGGGAAATCCGCCGCACCGCGGGAACGGCGGCGAGATCCAGGGTATTGCGGGTGTGCTGCGCGAATGTGCGCACGCCGCGCTCGCACAAAACGATGTTGTAATTTCCCTCTGCCATCACGTATTCGGCAGCGAGCAACCATTCCTCTAATGTCGCGGCCATTCCGCGTTTCAATAGCACCGGCAATTTTGAGCGGCCAACCCGTCGGAGCAGTGTGAAATTCTGCATGTTCCGCGCGCCGATCTGAATCATGTCGGCATATTTCTCGACCAGGTCGACATTCGCTTCGTCGAGCGCTTCGCTGACGATCTTCAGACCGAATTCCTTCCGAATATCGGCAAGAATTTTCAGTGCGGCTTCACCAAGACCAGAAAAAGCGTAGGGAGAAGTGCGAGGCTTGAATGCGCCGCCGCGGAAAAATTTCGCGCCGCTGCGCTGAACCACGTCCGCGATCGCAAACGCTTGCTTGCTGTTTTCAATGGCGCACGGCCCGGCGATGATCGCGAGCGAGCCGTCGCCGATTCGCGCGCCGTCCCCAAGATCGACAATCGTGCGGTCGGGCCGCAAATCAAGCGTGATCAATTTGTAAGGCTTGGTGACGCGGATTGTTTCCGAAACGCCGGGAAGATTTTCAAAATGCGAAAGATCGACCGCACCCTGATTGCCAGTGATTCCGATCGCGGTTCGATTCGCGCCAGGCATCACGTGCGCGCGGAAACCGAGCGATTCGACCACGCGAACGACGTTGTCGATCTCGACTTTGCCGGCGCTGGCGTTCATTACAATGAGCATGGCGTGAAAGGCGTTTACTTACCGGGAATAATACCCCTCGGTCAAATTTAACCCACTCCTTTTGCTTTCGATTCGAACATAATCGGCGGCAGCACGCGCTCGATTTCGGCCCGATGCTCCTCGTATTGCGGCGGTAGTTTCAAGTTTTCGCCTAAATGCTCGGCTGGTTCGTCTACTGTGAAACCGGGACCTTCAGTAGCGATTTCGAACAAGATTCCGCCGGGCTCGCGAAAGTAGATCGAGTGAAAGTAAAAGCGATCGATCACCGGCGTGACGTGCAGACCAAGCTCATCCAGCTGTTTTCGCCAGCGTAATTGTTCCTTTTCGTCCGCACAGCGAAACGCGATGTGATGCACCGTGCCGGCGGAATTAACTCCGAATTGTCCATCAACGCGTTCCACCAAATCCACCTGCGCGCTGGTCGATTTCGAATTCAATGAAAATCGCCGCGGCGATGTTTCTTCAGCGGTCAACTCAAAGCCGAGATTTTTAAGCAGCTCCTCGGTTGGCTTCGCCGCTTGGACTTCAAGCGTCGGCGCGTGAAATCCATGAATGGCAAATTTATTCGGGACTTCGCTTTCGTATTTAAGATCGGCATCGTCGAGTTGCGCCGATTCGATCAGCTCGAGCAACAATCCGTCGGGATCGGCTAAGCGAATAGCCGACGCTTCAAAACGCGACAAAATTTCTTCGCAGAAAACGCGATGCTGTTCGAAACGCGACTTCCAGTAATCGATTGAGCCCGGCGGAATGGCAAAGCTCGTTGCGATTACTTGTCCTGTTCCGCGCGAGCCCCGGCGCGCACCAGGCCACGCAAAAAACGTAATCGCAGTGCCCGGGCGGCCAGTCCGATCGCCAAAGTACAAATGATAAGTCGATGGATCGTCGAAATTGACCGTGCGCTTGGCAAAACGCAGTCCGAGAATTTGGGTGTAAAAATCGACATTGCGCTGCGGATCGCTCGCAATGGCGGTGATATGATGAATGCCGCGAAGTTTCATTAAAGACCGGAAAGACTAACAAGTTTCACAGCACTTACTCAACGCATGTATTTGTGGCGACGACTGGCGAGTCAGAAATGGTTGGGTGATAACGAAAAGGGCTTGCGCGCCGTCGCGGACGATCGATTGGCGATAATCGAAGAAGCCGGTCGCAAACGATTGCGGCTCGAAGTCGCATCAAGGTCGCGCACTCAGCTGCAAAACTTGACGAAACAATTCGGCGGACGAGTTGAAAAGCTTCCAGCCGATTGGCAGAGACGATTTTCGCGGAAGCCGAAAACCAAACCGCTCAGGATCGGAAGACGATTGATCATTGCCCGGTCGCGAAAAAATCGACCATCAACTAACCAATTAATTATTCCGTCAGGTGCGGCGTTTGGAACTGGCGCACACGCCACAACCGCAATGTCGTTGCGAATGCTTGAGCGAGTGATGAGATTCTGGGGAGCGCACGCGCCCGCGCGTGCTATTTTCGGTGCGGGCGCCGTGATTGGGGTTGATAATGATCCGGTTGCGATTTCGACTGCGAAAGAGAACGCACGGCTAAATAAGATCAAGGGCATGCAATTTCGCGTCGAAGACGTGCGTCATTGGAAATCTCATGCCAAGAGCCTCCTCCTCGGAAGCGGCTTCGGCGGCCGAGTCGACATCGTCACCGCGAATCTGTTTAGCGAGCTGTTGATTGAGATTTTGCCGAAACTGAAAGGTGCGCGTTGGCTGATTCTTTCTGGAATTTTGCGTGAGCAAGAACGCGATGTAACGCGCGCTCTCAAACGCAATAAGATCGACATCTTGCAGCTGCGCCGACGCGGAAAGTGGGTTGCGATTCTGGCGACGGTCGGCTAGGTTCGGCGACCCTTAGCGGCTACGGTTTTCTGCATAAACGCGGTTTATCTTAAGCCGCGAGCAAAACGTACATGCAGACTGAGGAACTTTCCTACGCCATCATTACGCCGTATTCGATGTGCAAATCGCGCACCGGCGGAATCATTGCGCGCCTGATTTCGCGGACCGGTCTCGATTTGCTGGCAGCGCGCATGTTCGCGCCAAGCGAGGAACTGATCAGGCGCTACGCCGAGACGATCGTGAGCGAGACGGAGCCAGGTCATCGCGCGACGCAAGAATTAATTCGCGATTACGTCTTGAAAAATTTCGGTCGCGGAAAAGATGGGCAACAGGCGCGGGTGCTGTTTCTCGTCTTTCGCGGATCCGACGCGCTTGAAAAAATGCGCCAGACTGTCGGTCACATCGTGCACGAGGAAACCAGCGGCGAAACAATTCGCGACACTTTCGGTGACTACATTACTGATGAATCAGGTCGGGTGGCTTACTTCGAACCGGCGGTCGTGGCCGCATTCAATGGCAAAGCAATCGAGCGCGACTTAAAACTTTGGGCGGAATTTTCAGACCGCGATGGCGGCATTCTCGATCAAGCAGTCCAATTTCTCAAGGACGCGAAGATCGAAAAGACCCTCGTTTTGATTAAGCCGGACAATTTCAAATTTCCAAATGTGCGGCCAGGCGGCGTGATCGAAGTTTTTTCGCGCAGCGGTCTCTACATCGTCGGTTTCAAGGTGCACCGCATGAGCGTTGCACAAGCCGAAGACTTTTACGGCCCGGTGCTGCCGGTGTTGCAGGAAAAATTAGGACACAACAAGGGACGCGACGCGTGGGAGGACATCGTCGAATTCATGGCCGGCACGCGCCCGAGCGACACGCTTCCGGAAAAACGCGACGCGCCCGGCACCGAAAAGTGCATCGCCCTGGTTTATCAAGGCGAAGAGGCGGTCCGCAAAATCCGCGAAGTGCTAGGCCCAACCGATCCGGCAAAAGCGCCCCCGGGGTCGATTCGAAAGGAATTCGGCCAGACTATCATGATCAATGCCGCGCACGCGTCCGATTCGGTTGAAAACGCGAAGCGCGAGATGGGGATCGTGCGCGTGGATGAGAACAATTTTAAAGCTTTGATTGAAAACTTTTACGGCCGCCAATAGTGTGCGCACCCTGAATTAGAACGAACAATATCGACATGGAAATTTCCGAACGCGCCGCTCAACTCAGCCCCTCGCTCACGC
>JALYKJ010000302.1 GCA_030774845.1 Verrucomicrobiota bacterium | reverse complement strand
GACCGGAAGCCACCTGGGCGGCCGTTGGGTTGAAGTCGATGACAACGGCGCCGCTGACGCGGCGAGCACCAATAATGTGAAGAAGGTAAGCGGAGACGCTTTGCGAAAAATCCTAAGCAACAGCAGCGCCGTGTTGAGCAAGCCAGGCAGTGGAAACTAGTTGCCCACGGTGGGATCGGATCCCGCTCTTGGGTCGCCGTCTAAGCAAATTATCTCGGAACTTCGCCTTTCGTTTCCTGTAGAGACTGGTGAAAGGCTCCATCACCATGAAAACCACGAAACGAAAACGAAGTCCAAAACTACCCTTGGCGTAGCGCGTCATCTATTCAGCCGGGTAGCGTGTTTGGGAGCGGCGATTCTGATTTGCTCGAGCGCGGCAGCAGAGAACTTGTTTGTGTCGGGGAGCTATGCCGGGCAAACCGCGCAAACCGGCGTCATCTTTGAAATCACTCCGGACGGAGCACAAAGCACTTTTGCCCTCGGATTGAGCGACCCAATTGGCTTGGCCTTTGACAGCGCAGGCAATCTCTTTGTGGCGGAGTCGGGCAGCGGCAGCATCCTAAAATTTACCCCGGGGGCAGTGCGAACCACCTTTGCCTCCGGATTGAGCGGACCAGTTGGCCTGGCCTTTGACAGGGCGGGCAATCTCTTTGTCACAGATGGGGACGACATAGTGGGCCCGGGCCACGCCAATATCTACAAGGTCACACCAAGCGGTCATATAACCGTTTTCACCCGAGGACTCACCGCCATTCTCGGCGTGGTTTTCGATGGAAGAGATCGAATGTACGTGTTGGAGACCAGCACAGCCGCCGGTGACCCCACGCCCTTCACGGGCAAAGTGATACGAGTTGATCCATCGGGCCATCAAACAGAGATCGCCTCGGGACTCTTCTTCCCCACCGGCATAACCTTCGGTCCAGATGGTGCACTTTATGTCTCAAACGTTGGCTTTGGCCCACCACCAGTTGGCATGGGGGAGATTTTGAGAATCACAGTGCCGTAGCTTCCGAGCCCAGCGCCGAACTGCGACGGTCAAAGACCGTTCCAGAGCTACGCTTCGGAAGCGAGCTCGGGTTCGGGGTCGGCGCGAGTAGGCACTAATCGTAAGGCGGAGCCGTTCTTTTCGTCGGAAACTTCGTCGCCTTGCTCGTGATATTCAGCGTCGGCATTGACCTGCCAGAGATCGTAAAGTTTGGCGTCGGCCAGAATGTTTTCGACGCACAACATCGCCGTCATCATGGCGTGATCCTGGTTGTTGTATTTGTGCATTCCGTTTCGGCCGACGAGGTGCAGATTCGGATAACGCGTGTCTAGCTCTTGCCGAATCGCGGCGACATGCAACGCGTAGTCGTCGTCGTAAACCGGATACGCTTTTTTCTGGCGAACAACCGTTCCATCGACAACGTCGCCTTCCTGGGAAAGGCCGATCTGGATCAGCTCGCGCTTCGCCAGCTCAATCAAATCTTCATCTTTGGATTCCCAAAGGCCGTCGCCTTCGAAACAAAAGTATTCCAAGCCGTAACAGGCTTTGTCCGGATCGGGCACCATCTCGGGCGACCAGGACTTGAAATTTTGGACGCGTCCAACTTTGACGCGCGGATCGTGAATGTAGATCCAGTTATCGGAGAATTTGTTTCGCTCCTTCAGAATCAGCATGACCGTTAAAAAATCGCGGTACTTGAGACTTTCCGCCGCCCGCCGCGTGCGATCGGAAACTTCCGGACGAATGCCGCAAACCAATTCGCGCATCGGCGCAGAGGAAATGACGTGTTCGGCTTCGACCGACTGCGGATTTCCCTCGCGATCTTTGAATTGAACGGTCCATGTCGATGTTGTTTCGTCGTAAGAACAGCCGTTGACGCGCGCGCCCATCTCGACTTTGCCACCCCGCGTTTTCACTTTTTCGGCGCACGCTTCCCACATCATGCCCGGGCCTTTGCGCGGATAGCGGAAAGAGTTGATCAAGGTTTTGATAACTTTTGTGCGGTCGCCGTTCGAGGAACGCTGCGGCATGAGCGCGTTCTTGATCGCGCTGCCAAGCGAAAGACCGCGGATACGTTGCGCGGCCCAATCAGCCGATATCTCTTTGCAACTCATCCCCCACACTTTTTCGGTGTAGCTCTTGAAGAAAATATTGAACAGACGTCTGCCGAATTGATTGCTGACCCACTCCTCAAAGTTTCGGGGATGGCGCACCGGAAAGAGTCGCGCCTTTAGCCAGGACAAAACGCAGATTGTCGATCTTACGATGCCGAGTTTGATCAACGCTTCGAACGGTTTGAGCGGGTAGGTGAAAAATTTGCCGTCGTAGTAAATTTTGGACGATCGCGGCCGTTGCAGCATGTCGTTCGGCAAAATCTCCGTCCAAAGATCTTCGACCGCTTTCGATTTCGAGAAAAAGCGATGGCCGCCAATATCGAAATGAAAACCTTTGTAGGTGCTGGTGCGCGAAATTCCTCCGACGTAAATCGGGTCTGCCTCGAGCACGACGACATCGACTTTGTTTTTCGAAAGCAGATACGCGGCAGTCAATCCCGCCGGTCCAGCTCCGATAATTGCGACAGTTGATTTCATTCTTCGTTAAGCCACCCAGTTCCCGCGGGTAAAATTCCAAACATACCAACCCTGCACGCTCAGCCCGAGGGCGCTGACCAACACCGCGGCAGCCATCCCAAAGACGCGCAGCAGCGGCGGCGGGACGCGAAATTGACGCAAGAAATGCAAAAAAGCGAGCACGATCAGCGCGTGCATACAAAATTCGTAGCGGAGCATGCTTTCCATATCGAGCGAGGCGACGCCGCTGACCGAGATGTAGTAGATGACCGCGGCGCAAAAGTAGATGCCAATGCGTCTATTCCACTCGGTCCGGCGGCGAATTGCCGGAAGCAATTCAACGATGGCCACAGCAATCAATAGCAGTGCCCCGAGCGTCATCGACATCTGGCTCATCTGGGTCGGATCGTTCAACGCCGGAACGAGCCAGCGATAATTTGACGGACGAAAGACCGCTAAATAATCCGGCTCGATGTTCCAACCAGCCGATTGGGTCAGCATGTACATGTCCCAACGGCCCCAGCGCCATTGGCAGTAGGTGAAAAAGGAAATAGCGCCAAAGATGGCCGCGATCATCACCGCAACTGCGCTTCCATAATTACTTAGCCAACGTCGCGGATTCCGTAGCGCGCTCCAACCTTTGCTAAAGATATCGCGCACGACTGGAAACGCGGCGCATGGGACGCCGACAACTCGCGTCGCCGACATCGCGATTCCGTGGACTGCAGCTAAAATTTTCGCGGCACGGCCATCCGCGCTGCTCCAGTA
>JALYKJ010000301.1 GCA_030774845.1 Verrucomicrobiota bacterium | reverse complement strand
GTCACAGGGTGTTCCACCTGCAGACGCGTATTCATCTCGAGAAAGTAGAACTCCCCAGTCGCTTCCGAAAAAAGAAACTCAACCGTACCGGCGCCAACATAGTTTACCGCTTTGGCGATTCCGATCGCGGCCGCGCCCATGCGCTCGCGCAGGGACGAATCGTCAATCGGCGACGGACACTCTTCGATCACTTTTTGGTTACGCCGCTGAATCGAACAATCGCGCTCACCCAAATGCACGACGCGACCATGACTGTCGGCGACGATTTGAAATTCGATGTGATGCGGATTCACAATCAGCTTCTCGATGTAAACCTCGGGGGTGCCGAACGCCTTCTCTGCTTCCAGACGCGCGCTATGGAAGCCGGCGATCAAACTCGTTTCATTGTGCGCCGCACGCATTCCGCGCCCGCCGCCACCGGCGACGGCTTTAATCATCACCGGATAACCAATCTTTTTCGCGACCTTGGCCGCATCTTTGTCGGTCTGGACAACGCCGTCACTTCCTGGCGTCACCGGCACGCCGGCTTTGCGAGCACACGCGCGCGCCATGTCTTTGTCACCCATTTTTTGAATCACGTGCGATGGCGGGCCAATGAACTTGATTTTGCAACTCTCGACCACTTCCGCGAAATCGGCGTTCTCGGCCAGAAAACCGTAACCGGGATGAATCGCGTCAACATCGCCCACTTCGGCCGCGCTCATGATGCGATCGATTTTTAAATAACTTTCCGAGCTCGGCGCCGCGCCGATGCAAATCGCTTCGTCGGCCAGCTGGACGTGCAACGAATCAACATCCGCGTCGGAATAAACCGCAAGCGTGCGAATACCGAGTTCCTTGCATGCGCGAATGACGCGCAAGGCAATCTCACCACGATTGGCAATCAGGACTTTTTCGAACATGCGTTGCTCCCGCGAATCGGCGGGGCGCACCCAATTATCGCACGCGGAAGAGGACTTGGCCGAACTGCACCGGTTTACTGTTTTCGGCCACGACTTCGGCAATGACCCCGCTGGTTTCCGCTTTGATTTCGTTCATCACTTTCATCGCCTCGATAATGCAAACCACTGTGTCCTCGTTCACTTTTGTTCCAACATCGGCAAACGGCGCGGCGTCCGGCGATGCCGCCCGGAAAAACGTCCCGACCATTGGGGAAACGATATCTTTGAGCGACGCGCTTTCGACGGAAGCGGTTGCTGCTGGACCGTTCGCAGCCGTCGATGTCACGATCGATTGATCGCCCGGACCTTTTTGCAGTCTTAGACGAAAACCGTCCTCCTCCATCTCGAAAACGGAGAGATCGTTCTTCTTCATCAAATCGATGATGGCTTTGATGTCTTTAAGGTCCACGGCGCAACTCTCCCTAGGTGGTGAAAAGTGAGGCGTTTAGGTAAAGCGGTTTTCGCAGCGAGGTCAAGTCAACGAATCAAGGGAGAATGACGAAGCACAAATGAGGAATGACGAAACAAGCTCAAATGATCCAATGAGAAATAGGAAAAAAGAGCAGAGTTTTTGTTTTATTATTCCTTCGTCATTCGACATGTGGTCATTCGCCATTCAATAGCACGCGGTTATTGTCACAGAAATCGGATGCCTTTGCTGCTGACATCGTGTGATTTCAAAATCGTCGATGAAACCGAAGATTACATCGTGGTCGACAAGCCGCCCTTTTTGTTAACGCACCCAACGAAACCGGACCAGAGGACAACGCTTTGGAAAGAATTGCGCGCCTTGCTCGCATTTGAGATTGCCAACGGCGGTCAGGTCTCAATCGTGAATCGATTGGATCGCGAAACAAGCGGACTTGTCCTTGTCGCGAAGACTTCTGCGGCCGCGCGGCGGTTCGGATTGCTCATGCAGGAGCATCGCCTGCACAAAGAATATCTGGCGATCGTCTTGGGTTGGCCGGATTGGGAAGCAAAAATTGTCGACGCGCCGATGGATCGACAGGGCAAGCATCAACCGTCAGCGATTTGGCTGAAGCAAATGATTCATTCCCAAGGCGCGCCCGCGCTGACTGAGTTTCGAGTCGAACAACGTTTCACAAGATCGACATCGTCGGGAGAGCGGTTTGCTCTGATCCGTGCAATTCCGCGGACTGGACGAACGCACCAAATTCGCGTTCATCTCGCTTCGCTTGGCCATCCCGTCGTCGGCGACAAAATCTACGGGCCTAACGAGCAGTTGTATTTGGAATTTATCGAAACCGGTTGGACCCCAGATCTTGAGCGCCAGCTACTCTTGCCGCGCCACGCGCTTCATTCGTCCGAACTCGCGATCGAGAATGGGCAGGAATGGACGAGTTCGGCGCCGGCCGAAATGTTTGCGCCGTTTAACTAAAGATATTTCCAGTTTTGCGGTTTGCACTGGGCCAGGCATTCGATTGCTATTCGTTTTCGCGCGGCGTTTGCGACGAGGTGGCAGCGGTAAACGCAAGCCGGCGTTTCCGAATGAGCATCAGATTGCGAATGTAAATAATGGAATTCGGCAGATACGCCAGAACACCGACCGGGTCTCGTCGAAAAAGAAAATACAAAAACATGATGAGGCTGCCGCCGATGCTCCAGTACCAGAACGAAACCGGTATCACGCTCTCGCCCTGACGCTCCGAGGCTAACCATTGTACGAGAAAACGCATGGAGAAGGTGGCGTTCCCGATCAAGCCGAGGATCACGAGATAATTCCAGTCCAGGCCGAGAAAGCGATGTTCCTGGCCGAACCACGTCACGGCGATAACAATTGATGTATTCATGGGCAATTAAGGGACTCAGCGATTTCGTAACGCAATTTTCTCGATTTCATCCAGCGGACTGCGAGCAAATCGCGAAAGGACTTAAACAAACGATTCCAAACACCGTAATGACTTTTCCCGGCGCGGCGCGGATTGTTTGACACCGGAACTTCCGTAAACGTGAAGCCTTCGAGCTTGATCAATGTCGGAAGGAAACGATGCGCGCCGTTGAAGAATTTTATGTTGGCGATGCATTCGCGCTTGAACACGCGATAGGTGCAGCCCGCGTCGGTGCTGTTCTCGCCGGACAATTTGTTGCGGACCCAATTGGCAATGCGCGACGAAACAATTCGAAGCCAACTGTCTCCCTCACCGCGCGTTTCAACGCGCGTACCGCACACGCAATCGTAGCCACTCAGCGCTTCCATCATCGCCGGCAAATCCTTCGGGTCGTTTTGCAAATCGGCGTCGAGCGTCGCGATGAAACGGCCGCGAGCGGTTTGCATGCCGGC
>JALYKJ010000300.1 GCA_030774845.1 Verrucomicrobiota bacterium | reverse complement strand
GTCAAAGCGAACTCGAACCGGGCAATCTTGCGATTGCTCACCGAAGCGGGCGCTGGGTTTGACATTGTCTCGGGCGGCGAGCTTTTCCGCGCAATCAAAGCCGGAGCTAATCCGAAAAACTGCACGTTCGCTGGAGTCGGCAAAGCGCGCGACGAAATCGAGTACGCTCTCGAACAGGGCGTTTACAGCTTCAATGTCGAGAGTGAAGCGGAGCTAGAATACATCGACAAAATCGCTGGCGAATCCCGCAGGCGCGAGACGCGCGCGTCGATCGCGTTGCGCGTCAACCCCGATGTCGATCCGCACACGCACGAATACATCGCGACCGGATCTCACGAGAACAAATTCGGCATCGCTCTTTCGGATGCGCCGGCCGTCTATGAACGCGCCGTCAAAATGCGGAACATCGACATCGTTGGTGTGCAGATGCATATCGGTTCGCAGATCACGGAGACGAAACCGTTCGTCGATGCTGTGAACAAAGTCGCGCCGCTCGTCCGCGATTTGAAATCGAAATACAAAATCAAGTTCTTTAGTATCGGCGGCGGACTCGGGATCGTTTACGAATCGTCCTTCGAAAGCGGCGCCAAAGAATGGTGGAGCGATTCCGGAGCGGGGAAACATCAGTTGTCGATCAAGGAATATGTCGATGCGATTCTGCCGGCGCTACACGAATTGAACATTCGCATTCTGCTCGAGCCCGGTCGGCTCTTGGTCGGTAACGCTGGCGTTTTGCTTACGCGTGTTCGCTACATCAAAAAATCAGGTCGTAAGAAGTTCGCGATCGTCGATGCGGGCATGAACGACCTGATTCGGCCGGCTTTGTATCACAGTTATCACGAGATCGTTCCGGTAGAGAAACGGACTGAGAGGAAGAGGAAGATGGAGAAAATCGACATCGTCGGGCCGGTTTGTGAATCCGGCGATTTCTTCGCGCTCGATCGCGAAATGCCTGAAATCCGCGAAGGCGATCTTCTCGCGATCATGAGCGCAGGTGCGTACGGATTTGTGATGGCGTCGAATTACAATTCGCGGCCGTTGCCCGCGGAAGCGCTGGTCCGTGGCGATAAGGTCGGGCTGATCAGGAAGCGGCAGAAGTGGGAAGACTTGGTCCGGGACGAGGCAGAGTGAGGGCACGAGTTGCACATTTTCGTTTCCTGCATAAATACTGCTTCCCCTCGAATTCAATGAAACGCCTCGTTCTGATTGCTTCATTGTCGATCCTCGCGCTCGCAGCCAAAGCGGGCGACAATATCCCGAAAGGCGAGTGGATCATTCTTGTCGGCGGCCCGTCGCTAAAAGAATGGGAGCAATACAAGGCCCAGCCGCACGATCATTGGTGGGCAAATTTCATTCGGGCTGCGCGGCTGCGCACGGAGCAACTGCGCGACGGTCTCGGGCCGGACGCGCCGATCACCTGGCTGGTTTACAAGCAGGGTTATCTCGATCGCTCTCCGCAGGAGCACCAGGACCTGATTGGTTTCATCGAATCCGTGCGCGACAAATTTAATCTCAACCTGGTCTGGTTTCGCAACGGCGACGACGTCATCAATTATTTGAACAACGGACGGGACCGCAAACGCCAGAAAGTCGCAGGTTTTGAATATTTCGGTCATTCGAACAAGGCCTGCTTCATGTTCGACTACAGCAGCAACGTGGACAGCGCGGCCAAATCGTTCCTGCATGAGTCGCAACTCCGCCAAATTCGGGGCTCGATCTTCGCCCGAAACGCCTACATCCAAAGCTGGGGTTGCCACACCGGCGAGGAAATGAGCGAATGGTGGTACCGCGCCACCGGAACAAAGATGATCGGTGCTCTCGGCAAGACCCAATTCATGATGGAAGAATTGCCGATCCTCACTTCGCCCGGCGGCAAATGGGTGACGGCGCCGGAGAAGCTCCCGACCAAGACAAACTAATTTTCGGATTTCCGCTGTTGTCATTCCGAGCGGAGTCGAGGAATCTCTCACTGTTTCTCCGGGCAGATTGCGTTCTCCGCGGGTTATGAAATTCGTTGAATTATCGGCACTCTACCATCAACCGTTTTTCGATCTCATCTCTCAGAGCCGCGAAATTCATCTCGCACATTGGCGCGGCGAAGAAGTGCAGCGGTGCAGTCTGCTCAGCATCAAAACCGGCGGCTGCAGCGAAGATTGCGCCTATTGCGCCCAGAGCGCGCACTATTCCACCGACGTAGAGCGCGAAGACTTATTGTCGATCGAGCAGGTTATCGATGTTGCGAAGCGCGCAAGCGCTCAAGGCGCCACCCGCTTCTGCATGGGCGCAGCCTGGCGCGGTGTGCGCGATGGCACCGAAAAATTCGAGCGCGTGCTCGAGATCGTTCGCGAAGTTGGCGCGCTCGGCATGGAAGTTTGCGTCACCCTCGGCGAGATCGGCCCAGCGGAAGCGCGCAAGCTGAAAGCTGCCGGCGTCACTGCTTACAATCACAACATCGACACTTCACCCGAATTTTATCCGGAGATCGTAAGCACACATTCGTTTCAAGACCGGCTCGACACAATCGCGGCGGTGCAAGCGAGCGGGATGTCGGTTTGCAGCGGCGGAATCATCGGAATGGGCGAATCGGAAGATGACCGTCTTCGAATGATCGAAATTTTGAGCGAACTGGATCCGCAACCGCAAAGCGTGCCGGTCAACTGTTTGATGCCGCAGCCGGGGACGCCGCTCGAAAATCAGCCGCCGGTCGATATTTTCGAGCTCGTCAGGTTGATCGCGGTCGCGCGAATCGCGCTGCCGAAATCGCGGGTGCGGCTTGCGGCCGGACGGACGCGCATCACTCGAGAAGGTCAGGCGCTCTGCTTCTTTGCCGGCGCAAATTCCATTTTCTTCGGCGATAAATTGCTGACGGCAAAAAACCCGGAGGTCGATGTCGATCTTGCCCTGCTGCGCGAGCTGGGATTGAACATTGAAGGCAAAAATTGCTCGGCCAGTTTCGAACCAGTCAGGCAAATAACAACGCTTGAATTTTAGGGCGGAATCGCGGATGCAATTGCCAATAGCTTATTGATGAAAGCGGACGACGAAAAAGGCATCAGCCTGATTTTGATCTATACCGCCCTGCTTTTTTTCCTGCTCGGCGTCGCCGGGCGGATGAAAATGAACTTCCATCATCGCATGGAAATTTCGACGGCCGGATTCGTAGTCGCAGGCGTCCTGGCAACGCTCGCGGTTGTGCTTTTTCTCTTTTCCTTGCGAAAGCGGCGGGGTTAGCTCCCGAAGAACACGCGCTCGCCCTCCACCCGCGCGCCGCGCTTTAAAAACAAGTCGCGGATTTCGAATGGAAAGTAACGCTTGTCTTTACCGGAGTTGATCTCGAGCAAGATTTCGCCGTCCGGCGTGAGATGTCGATCCAGGTCATCCAGAAAGAATTTCCACTCTTCTGCATTCCAACCTCGTGACTCATCTTCAGTACGATTAAAGGCGGCGGAGAAAGCGGTGATCAAATCAAACTTGCGGCCGAAGTCTGGCAATGGCTGAAACGCGCGGATGCGCCAGGTCACGCGCTCCAAGCCGAAGAGCTCAATCAACTCGTTCGAAAGCGGGAAGTCGCCAACATCGAGGCCGACGCATTTGTGACCGAACTGTTTGGCGAGAAACAGAAAAAAACCGGCGCCGCATCCGAGATCAAGAATCTGTTTCGGCGGTAAGCGGTCCAATTTCAGTTCTTCGACGCGCGGATGATTGATTTTCAGCCAGTGCTCGACATCGGCGTACTTTGCGTATCGATCGCTTGAGCCGGCATAGCGCCGTTGAATCTCGTGCAATCGCTGATTGTCGACCTTCTCGAGGAAGGGTTCGATTCGAAGTGAATGGAAAAATTTCAAGCGCTTTTTTGGAACTGTAGAGGCCGCTGTCCTCAGCGGCAATTCCCCGCGCGCCGAAAGCCGCCGGGACGGCGGCCGCTACAGAAAGAAAAAGCAAAAATGGCGGCGAACCGTTTCCAGCCGCCGCCATCTTCCTCCCTTTGACCCCTGAACTTATTGGGCCATCGCGCTGTGCAACTCCTGCATCGCATTGCGCATGTCCTGCCGCGCTTTTTGCAGGGCGTCGAATTTCTTTTGCTGGTCCGGCGTCAGAATCGGACGAATCTGCGTCATTGTGTTGTCAATAACCGCCTGTGTTTTTTGCATCGCGTCCTTGTGAATAGCGATGATCTGCGGCCGCGCCTGATCGATGAGCGGTTGGACCTTGGATTGCTGATCCGTTGTTAGATTCAGCGACTTGGTCAAATGCCCCATCGCCAATCCCTGGCCGTGCCAGCCACCGTGGCCTGCGCCAAATGCGCCCTGGGGTGCAAAAGCGTAGCCGGCGACCGCGATTGCGACGACGGCAGCAAATGTAAGTAAGTTTCGTTTCATATTTGTTTTCCTTTGAATGGTTCGCACTGTTCATAACTTGTGACCGCACATCCGCCGCTTCGGTTACATTTAATTTTTATCTGCTTCGGCCAATGAAAGTTGTAACCGCCACCCATCCACGCCCGTCATTGTCAGTAGTGTGGATACGACTTCGACGACATGGCTGATTCTGACGCAGATGCGCTGGTTCAGGGCGCGCTCCGCCATGATGATGAAGCAGCTCGCGAGCTGGTTCGCCGTCTCTATCCGTTTGTCGCAAAAATGGTCCGCTCGCATCGACCGCGACGAACTAGTGAAGAGGATCTTTGCCAAATGATTTTCATCAAAGTCTTTCAAAAGCTTTCCCAGTTTTCCGGTAAAGTGCCGCTCGAGCACTGGGTCTCGCGCATCGCCGTCAACACCTGCCTTAGCCAGATCGAAGCCGAGAAAGTGCGCCCGGAACTGCGTCACGCCGATCTGAGCGAGGAGCAGCAGGCAGTCGTGGAGAATCTCGCCAACTCGTCCGACGAACTGGCGCCGGACCGGCAATTGGCCTCGCGTCAGTTGGTCGAACATTTGCTTCAACTGCTCAAGCCGGTCGAACGTCTCATTATCGATTTACTTTACTTGCAAGGCCGTTCGGTCGAAGAAATTCACAAGATCACGGGAATGGGCGTGGCTGCGATCAAAGTGCGCGCGTTTCGGGCCCGGCAAAAAATGAAAACCCAACTCACAAAAATGTCGGCGGGAATAAATCTATGAACCCGCCTTCGGATAATGCCAGTCCGGCTCGGACCTCCGGCGCGGCACGCGATGTCGATCTTGATCGTTTGCTGCGCTCCGCGGCGCAGGCAAAAGATGAGCCGCCGGTCGAAATGCCGTTTGGTTTCGACACCCGCGTGGTCGCGCTTTCGCGCCGAAACGGAAATGGCGCGGCTTTCGGCGCGCTTTTGCGTCGTGTCGCATTGACTGCCGCGGGCGTCATCCTGCTGGCGACCGCCGGCGCTTATCTCGAATTTAACCGGAACGGTGATGCGATTGCGGCGTCCGGTAATGAGTTCGCCATCGCCGATTCAGTCATTCAAGATGAGGTTGCGCAATGAATAG
>JALYKJ010000299.1 GCA_030774845.1 Verrucomicrobiota bacterium | reverse complement strand
TGATGTGGGCGCTGGCAGTGCTCGCGTTCGTCGCGATTTATTTTTTCAAAGTTCCGTTTCCCGCGATCGTGCTCGGCGCGGGCGCGATTGCATTTCTTGGCGGCTTATTCTGGAAAAATAAATTTGAGACGCGCGCGAGTGAGGATGCGGGCGCGAGATTGTCGGTGATTAGCGACGAACAAGAATCGCCGCCGCACACGCGGCCGAATCTGGCTCGCGCCATCCGCGTGTCGATTGTTTGCCTGATTCTGTGGCTGGCGCCGACGATCGTTGCCGGCATTCTTCGCGGCTGGGACAGCACACTCTTCAAGGAAGGATTGTTTTTCAGCAAAGCGGCCGTCGTCACATTCGGCGGCGCCTACGCCGTACTGCCGTACGTCGCGCAACAAGCGCTCTTTCATTACGGCTGGCTCAAGCCCGGTCAGATGATGGATGGACTCGGGCTCGCTGAAACAACTCCCGGACCGTTGATTATGGTTTTGCAATTCGTCGGATTCATCGGCGCCTGGCAACATCCCGAAGGTTTGCCGCCTCTGCTCGCGGCGACTTTAGGCGCGGCGCTCACAACCTGGGCGACTTTTACCCCGTGTTTTCTTTGGATTTTCGTCGGCGGTCCGCATATCGAGCAACTCCGCGGAAATGCAAAACTGACGAATGCGCTCTCGGCCATAACCGCTGCGATCGTCGGTGTGGTGTTGAATCTCGCGGTCTGGTTTGCGCTGCGCGTTTTTTTTCCCGGCACTGGCGTTGTCGATTGGTTCGCGATTGTCCTTTGCGCAGCAGCGTTCATCGCAATGCTGCGTTACAAGATCGACATCATCCCGGTCGTGCTGGTGAGCGGATTGCTCGGGCTGCTTTACACGCTGACCATTTCCCGCTGATGCTTGTTATCCGGTCGGCTTCAAACGGTCACACTCCGCTTGGTAAGCTTCAATCAGCGCCGAGATCTTGGAGTGGAAAGCTTCCTGCGCGGAGTAGACAGCTCCGATTGCTTCGACGAAGGCCTTTTGCTTGAGCTCGTCCTCGATCGTCAAGCTGAGTTCAGCGAGCTTTTCGATGTTGCTACGCGAGTGGAACTCCAATTCCTTGAGCTTCGCGAGAACCGCAAGCGACTTCTCCAGTTTTGCCGCGTCCGGTCTTTGTTCTGGCTTGGCAATTTCCGCAGTCTTAGCGGCGGAACTTTCTTCGGCGACAGGTTGATCTTTCTTGGCCGGTTGCGCGGCGGCGCCCTTGTGATGCTTCTCTCGCGTGACTTTTTTGGCGTGCGCGACGTTTCGAGGATCTCCCATCAATTAATACACGATTCTGAGCAAGCCGCCGGTTGTATGTCGATCTTCGGTGCGTCGCTTATGCCGCCGTCGAATGCAGCGCGATGCGGTTCCCTTCTGAATCGATAACGACGGCGCGGAAGCCGTGCTCGCCGATTTGTTGCCTCGCCCGCAATACTTTTCCTCCGTACTGTCGCGCAGCTTCGACCGATTCATTCAAACGGCCTTCGACCGAAAGATAAATCAGCGGTCCATTTGCCGAAGGTGTGTTATCGACGTCTCCACTATCGCCGCGAACACATAGGCAACCCGACGCGTTTTGTTCTTCATGTGCCAGTAGTCCGTATTCCATTCTGCCTTCCGATAATTTCCGAACCTTTTTACCGAGAACGGCCGAGTAAAATTTAATCGCACGATCGAGGTTCGTGACTGGGATGTCTGTCCAGCAAAGAGTGTCAGCGGCCATGGTTGTCGATGTTGTAATTGTCGATCTTAGATTTCGTGGCGATGTCCTTGCGCATCGTACTCGTAAGTGACAAGCGTTCAACGTCGGGGTGTCGACCGCGATTGCGCGGCAACTTAATGATTGTCTATTGCTGCGGGAATGGCTGCGGCGACGACAAAGATCGAGGATTACGCGTTTTTGAGTGACACCCAGACCGCGGCGCTGGTGAGTCGCGATGGCTGCGTGGATTGGCTCTGTTTTCCACGCTTCGATTCGGGCGCGTGCTTCGCGTCGTTGTTAGGAAAGCGCGAGAATGGCCATTGGCGATTTTGGCCGAAAGAAAAGATCGACAAAACGAGTCGCCGATATCGCGGGAACACGTTGATTCTGGAAACGGAAATCGAAACGAAGAGCGGTGCGGTGCGTTTGATCGATTTCATGCCGCCGCGCGGCG
>JALYKJ010000298.1 GCA_030774845.1 Verrucomicrobiota bacterium | reverse complement strand
ATGTAGCCGACATCGAATTCCGGTCCGGTCACCAGCCAGTGCCACTGGAAATTGTAACCAAACTGCGCGCCGCCGTTGAAGCCCGACTCGCCGTAACCGAACTGCCTGTCGGGAAAGTTCCAGTCATCGAGATCGGTCGTCTCGCTGTGGCCGAACTGGCCGCCGGCGTGCACACCAATGTAAAATCCGGTCCAATCACAAAGCGTCGGAACCGGCGCTGGTGCGACTGTTTCTTTTCCACCGTTATAACCAGTCCCCGCAAACGCCATTGTCGTCAGAGCGCAGCACGCGGAAAAACGAATTGTTGAACGAATGAACTGTTTCATGCGACTACGTCCAGCAAGATTAAAGCCAGATCCAAAAAAATTCGCCTGTCGCTCGTATCGGTTTTTTCCCTAGGCTTCCCGGCTAGCGCGTGAACGCGCCGTTGCCTTCGTCGAAATAAATCGTCGAACCCGTTCGCGAAATCTGAAGATGCTGGCGCCATGTCCCTGCTGGAAATTTTTTCGTTGCTTCCATTGTTTCCTTTGCAGGCTGGGCAACCTCGCCTTCGCCGGCTGACATTGCTTCGGCCAAAACGCGCCCATCCACCGAAGCAGCTGATTTGATTCCCAGAATCGCAAGAATTGTCGGTGCAAGATCGACATTCCCGCTCGGCAACTCATCCGTCTGGCCGCGCCTAAAATCCGGTCCCACCGCGACCAACATATTATGCATGTCGAATCTGCTTAGTGTCGCGTGCGTTCCTTTTCCCGCGGCGCGTTGCCAATCACCATCCATCATTCCGGCGACGCCGAATTGATTTTTGTTTTCGTCCCAGCGAAACGCCATCTCCACGTCGGGCGCGTGTTCGTTGTCGATCCTGGCTTTGTCGAGCGTGAACGTTCCCTCGATCTGCTCGCGCGTGAAAATGACTCCCGCGAAATCCGTTTGCTGCAAAAATTCGACCAACCGGCGCGTCACCGCAGCGTCATGACCAATTACGTAGAACAGAACCGTGCCGCCATTGCCAACGATCATGATTTGGCCGCTCTTCGGTTCGTTCGTAAACTCTGTCACCGCATCAAATCCCCCATCCCGCAAAATCTTCCGAACATCAATCGCGCGCGAGATTGTGGAAAAACCGTGATCGGAAACGATGAAGATGTCCGTCGTCGATCTCGTCCCGCGGCCGCGGGATCGATCCAGCGCGGCGAGAACGCGCGCGAGGTTATCGTCGCTGGATTTTATCGCAGCGATCGCTGCCGGCGCGCCCGGCGCGGTCCTATGCTCGGTGTCATCAGGTTCGCTGAGCCACAGCAACGAAAATTGGGGAATGCCTTTCTGCCAAAGAAAATCAGTCAGCGCTTTCGTCGTCCAGGCGTCGCGATCAGCCGGTTGTGTCGCTGGCGGAAATGCTCCGAACATTTTCACAATCTCAACGATCGAATCCGGCGAAAGCGATTGGCCGGCAAAAATATTTTGCCCATTTCGCAGATTGAGATGTCGATCCGACAAGAGTCCCACAGTTTTGGCCGCGGCGATCGCGGTTTTTCCGCCACCCTGCTGAACCAGCTCCGCGATCGTCGGAACTCCGATGTACTTCCGACCGGTCAACTCATCGCCTTTGCGCACAACCGCGACATTTTCCACGTCGATCGATTTCCTGGCGTCGATCTGCGGGAGATAATCGTGGTTCGCCAGGATACTGCTGCGATTCGGGTACGCGCCGGTGTTGATCGCGGTACCATTAACGATCGTGGCGCTCGGATAAACCGAGTGATGATTTCGAAATATGACCCCGCTCTGCGCCAGCTTCCAAAGCGTGGGCGTGTTTTGTTCGCTCACAAAATCTGGACGCATTCCGTCCCACACCACCACCACCACGACATGTTCGCCACGGCGAATCCGTCCTGTGGCGGATCGATCTTGCGCGGACGAAGCCACGACGACGATTGGCCCTAAACCCAGTAAAGCCGCGACCACTGTTCGAAACAGCAACCGCGCGCGACGATTTCGCATTCGCCATCATAATTAAATTCAGTGATCGCGCGATTGAACTTTCGTTTTAAGCTCGTGTCTCATCGAAGATGAAAATCGTCGTTTCCGCTCTGGTGCTGATGCCGCTCATCTGCGGCGCGGCTGAGCCGCTACTTCCAACCGCCGAAGGAACAACTTGGAATTACGAGCTGGTTCAGGAACGACCTAGCGACAGCCTGGATTTAACTGAGCCGAACGAGCAGGAGCGGTTGAGCGTGAGCTATCGACTCGGCGGGATTGAGAAGATCTACAACAAAGATTTGCGACGATTTGAAATTTACCGCAGCGATACCCTCGAAACCGTCGATCTCATTGCCATTGAAGAACGCGGGATTGTTTGTCCGGCGCGCGCTCAGCCTGAAGGCGGGATCATCAAATTAATTCCGCCGCAAATGATGTTGCGGACTCCGTTGAAGACAGGAACTAGCTGGGACTTTGATGGCACGATCGGTGACACAAAAGTAAATCAACGGTACAAAATTCACGGCGAGGAAGATGTCGATGTGCCGGCAGGAAAATTTCACGCCTGGCGCATTCACTGCGAGCAGACTTTGCCGGGGCCGGCAACGATCGACCGCTGGTTTGTTTCTGGAACTGGTTTCGTAAAAGTGGAGACAACTGTGAAAGGTCCATCCGGCGGAGTGCTGCAAAAGAGTTCGCTGACCTTAAAGGAGCTGCCGAAAGTGGCATCCGCGCCGAAAAACACGATACCTCAATCTGAGAAACTTTCCGCCGGTGTTTCGAGCAAACCAGCAGGAGACTTCAAAACGGATTTCAAATCCAACACTCCGGCGATTTACGCGCGCTGGCACGGACAAGGGCTGCCCGACCACGCCAAGATCCACGCTGTCTTTATCGCCGAAAACGTCGCCGACGTTTCCGCCGATTACAAGATCGACGAAACCAGCGCCGTCGCGCCGACGCCTAATTCAAACGGCACCTTCACGCTTTCGCGGCCGAAGGGTGGCTGGGCACCCGGGAACTATCGCGTGGAATTTTTCGCAGACGATCAGCCGGCGGAGACGGTCAAGTTCAAGTTCTCGAAATAAGCCCAGCTCGGCAAATTCTTGAATCCAAAACAGTCGCTGAGGTCATCTCATCAGCAAGAGTACTAACTATTATGAATAAGATTACGATCGCTTTTTTTGCCGGCCTGATTCTTTTGGCCGCCGGCTGTCGCTGGGGCGGTATTATGGGCAACGGTCATATCGTGACTGATACTCGATCGGTGAGCGATTTTTCCGAAATCGAAGCCGATGGGGGCTTTCAAATCGAATGGCGCAGCGGTCCGCCGTCGCTCAGCATCACCACCGATGAAAATCTTCTCCGTCACATCGACAATCGAAACGTCGACCATCGGCTGCGGCTGCACTCGCGCGGAAATCTTTGGGCAACGCATGGAGTCAAAGTCGCAGTCTCGAGCCCGACCCGTTTAGGCGCGAAACTGACCGGCGCAGCGCGCCTGACCGCGAAACAACTTTCCGGTCACAGTTTCGCGATCGAATCGACGGGCGCCGCAAAGGTCATGCTCGACGGCAATGTCGATGAACTGGTGACCGACATGACCGGCGCGAGCAGATTGGAGGCGGAATCTCTCCAAACCAAAACCGCCGAAATCTCGTCAACCGGCGCATCGCACGCCGAAGTCGCCGTCAGTGATACGTTAAAGGTGTCGATCACCGGCGCAGGCAAAGTGATTTATTCCGGCAATCCGCCGACGATTGAAAAACACATCACCGGGGCCGGGTCCATTCGCCACAAGGAGTAAATTATGTCGTTCGTGCTTGTCCTTTGGGTTTTGATTTCTAACGCAACGTCGCACTAAATCGCGGCGGCGCGATGTGGTAAGGTCATCGCGCGATGGAAAATGTTATCTGCGTGCAGTGCGGAACGCAGTTTGACGAGACGGCGCAGCCTCCCTCGCAGTGCCCGATTTGCGAAGACGAACGGCAATTTGTTCGTCACGAAGGCCAACAGTGGACGACGCTCGAGAAGGTAAAGCGCGATCACCACAACCGGTTTGAGGAGGAAGCGCCGGACCTTCTCGGCATCGGCACCGAACCGGAATTTGCTATTGGCCAGCGCGCGCTTCTGCTACAATCGCCCCACGGAAATCTGCTCTGGGATTGCATTTCGTTGCTCGACGACAAAACCGTCGCCGAAGTGAAAGCGCGCGGCGGCATCCGCGCGATCGCCATTTCGCATCCGCACTTTTACTCGTCGATGGTCGAATGGGCGGAATGTTTCGACGCGCAGATATTCCTGCACGCGGAAGATCGACAATGGGTCATGCGTAAGAGCGCGCGTGTTGAATTCTGGAAAGGAACAACGCTCGCGTTTTGGGACAACATTGCTCTCGTTCGCTGCGGCGGACATTTCGAAGGCGGCACAGTGCTGCATTGGCCGGCCGGTGCGAATGGCAAGGGCGCGTTGCTCACCGGTGACATTATTACAGTGGTGCAAGACCGACGTTACGTCAGCTTCATGCGCAGCTATCCGAATTTGATTCCGCTCGGGCCGGCCGCAATTCGCCGCATCACCGATGCGATCGAACCATTTTCGTTCGATCAAATTTACGGCGGATGGTGGAAGGCCAACGTTTTGTCCAACGCCAAAGCTGCGGTTTCGCGCTCAGCCGAACGCTATCTCCGCGCGATCAGCAAATAAGCAATCATCGCGCCGCCGATCGGCAATCCAATCAAAGTCCGCAGGTCGTGTCGCACGAACGCGTTCAGCAAGTCGCCCACCAAATTAACGCTGAGGATGCCGAGAGCGAGTGGAACTCCCCATCTCGCGCGCGTGGCTAAACCAATTGCCGCCACAGCGCATGCCGAGCCGACAACGACCATCAGTAAGATCGACAATCTGCCGATCTGTTGAAACGCAACGTGCGCATCCGGATTGAGCCGCCAGATGGGATCGAGTGCGCCGCCAGGAAAAAGCAGCGCGATAATCGTGATCAAGCAAATCCCAGCGCCAAATGCGAAGAACGCCGCCAACAACTTAATTCCAAGAGGAGCCCGCTGCTGAGACATCATCGACGCGCGAATTTATCCAAGCGCTCAACCGTTCCGATAATGTCTTCCTCGGTCGTCCGCGGGTTGATCGTGCATAACCGCAGCGCGACAGCACCACGCAACGTTGTCGAAGTCAGCAAGGCGTAGCCATCTTTCATCATAACATCGACAAGTTGCGTTTGAAGATCGTTATTGTTTCCAAAGCGAAAACAAACCGTCGCCATCTGCGCGGGCGAAAGAATTTCCCATCCTTTGCGCGCGCGGAGCTCGCGCTCGGCCAACTCGGCCAGCTCAAATCCGCGCGCGATCGCTTTCCGAAACGCGGCCAAGCCGAAAGTTTGAAGCGACAGCCACACTTTTAGCGCTCGAAAACTTCGGGTGAGCTGAACGCCGTAATCGCAGGGATTGAATTCTTCGATGCGGCGATGGACGTCGCGCAAGTAATCGGGCTTGATTTGAAACGCCGATCTCAACCGAGCGGCATCGCGAACCAAAACGCAGCCGCACTCAAAGGATTGAAACAGCCATTTGTGCGGATCGAGCGA
>JALYKJ010000297.1 GCA_030774845.1 Verrucomicrobiota bacterium | reverse complement strand
GGTTAGTTACCAGGGCGACATGTGGCATTCCGTCCAGAGCCAGACGTGTATCGGATCCTCCGAGATAAACGCGGGTCAGCGCGACGCGCTCCGGCGCGAGCCCTTCGCCGATAATAAGAATTATCCCAAACGGCTTCTGTACGACCCAATGCTGAAAATACAGCACCCCGAGTCCGGCAAAGACGGCGAGACACAAAAGGGCGAGCAGTTGATTGCGCCACTTCACGAGCGCGATGTAGCTGCGCGCGAGTTCTATTGTCAATCCCGCAGGCGCGGGAAACCACTTGTCCGACTTCATAATCGTCGGCAGAGTGCGCGTATATGGCCGGCCCCGTAATGCTCATCATTCGTGATGGCTGGGGCATTAATCCCGGCGGCAAGAAATCGCGCGAACAAAATGGCGACGCCACCCTTCTTGCCAGCACTCCCTTTCACGACCAGCTCTATCGCGATTATCCGGGAAGTAAACTCAGCGCCAGCGGTTCCGATGTCGGTTTACCGGAAGGGCAAATGGGCAACTCGGAAGTGGGGCATCTCAATTTGGGCGCAGGCCGCATCGTTCTTCAGG
Organism: Verrucomicrobiota bacterium; assembly: GCA_030774845.1. Classification (GTDB taxonomy): domain Bacteria; phylum Verrucomicrobiota; class Verrucomicrobiia; order Chthoniobacterales; family UBA10450; genus AV40. Next base: position 1,919 of record JALYKJ010000297.1, on the reverse strand, counting down.
ATCTCACTCGCATCAACAAGGCGATTGCCGCTGGAGAACTGAAGCGGAATCCAGTCGCGCAAGAAACTTTCGCGGCCGCGCCCGGGCATCGGCTCCATTTGTTAGGCCTGGTGTCCGATGGTGGCGTTCACAGCCATTACAAGCACATGATCGCGCTCGCGAACGCGGCGAAATCCGCGGGAGTCAACGAGATTTTTGTGCATGCCTTCACTGACGGGCGTGACTCGTCGCCGACCGGCGGACGCGAATACTTGAAAACCTGCGAACAACAACTTCGCGAAAGCGGCGCGCAAATCGTGACCGTCGTTGGACGCTATTTCGCCATGGACCGTGATCGTCGTTGGGATCGCACCAAGAAAGCTTGGGACGCAGTCGTTCTCGGGCGTGGCGAGATTTGCAAAGAATCACCCTCGAACGCTTTGGATCGACAATATCGTGTGGACAAGACGGATGAGTTTATGCCGCCGCTGATTTTTGCTCAGGCAAACGAGCAACGTGTTCGCGATGGCGATGTCGTTTTGTTTTTCAACTTCCGGGCTGATCGCGCGCGCCAATTATCGCAAGCCTTTCTGTTCAAGGATTTCGATTGCTTCGACCGCGAGGTGTGGCCGCAAATTAAATTTACATCGCTGACAGAGTATGACGTTCGCTTTCCATCGCCGTTCATCTTCCCTCCGGAAAACCTCAAAAACATTCTCGGCGAACTCGTTAGCGCCGCCGGCAAATCACAGTTGCGCATCGCTGAAACGGAAAAGTACGCGCACGTGACCTATTTCTTTAATGGCGGGGTCGAAAAGCCCTTTCCGGGCGAAGAGCGGAAGCTAATCCCATCGCCAAAAGTCGCCACTTACGATTTGAAGCCGGAAATGAGTGCGTTTGAGGTGACGGACGAGCTTCTTACGCGCTTGAGCAGATTTGACCTGATCATCCTGAACTTTGCCAATCCCGACATGGTTGGTCACACCGGCGTTGTGAAAGCCGGAATCAAGGCGGTCGAGACAGTTGATGAATGTTGCAGTCGAATTATTCCGAAGCTGCTCGAGCTCGACGGCAAGTGTATCGTCACGGCCGACCACGGTAATTGCGAGCAAATGCGAAATTCCGACGGCTCACCGAATACTGCGCACACCACAAACCTTGTTCATTTCATTTACGTTGCTAAGGATGCTGGGCAATTCCAAAGCGAAGACGGGATTTTGGCTGACGTTGCGCCCACGCTTTTGTTTTTGCTCGGAATGAAAAAACCCAAAGAAATGACCGGGCGCAACTTACTGGTCAAGCGCGGATAGGATCGACATCTCTAAGATCGACAACGTGCGGTTGCGAGGTCGTCGAACGTGATGTTCAGCGTCCGGTTCAACGCGCGTGTGCCGGCGGCCGCGATCCGCTGCAAAAAGCGCATCTGACTTTCGGGTTCCGTTTCATGCCACGCCGGTTTGCGGGCCAGGATCAGCTCGCCGTTCGATTCAACCAACGCGCCCCAACCGATCGGAATTTCGGGTTCGCGAAACAATTCGTTAGACAAGACGAGAAAAAACAAATTGGCGCAGTGGTAGCGAATTAGCGTTTCGAATTTCGTGCAATCGAAGAGTCGGTTTTGTAATGCCTGCATTTGCCGCAATACCTGCTTGTAGCCGCGGTGTTCGATCGCTCCGAAGTTGTGCGAGTCGAATTCGGCGAAGAGCGAATCGGCAACGCGCAAAGCTGGATAATGCACGCGCAGATTTTTTTCGAGGACTTCGCGACGATGGTGGATTTTCTCCAAACGCCGCATCGTCGTCGAAGCGCAACCGTTGTCGCGTCGAAGATCGACCAGCGCTTGTTTGCACTCGAAAATTGCGGTGGCGCCTGATCGTTTTCCGTCCGGGCGATACGCCGCCACGTCTGCTCGGTAACGACAACGTGGCAAAGTGACTTCC
>JALYKJ010000296.1 GCA_030774845.1 Verrucomicrobiota bacterium | reverse complement strand
GACCCCTACCGTGTCAAGGTAGTGCTCTACCACTGAGCTAACCGCGCAATAAATCGGAACGCAATTATGCGACCGGCCGAATCTGTTGGCAAGTGATCGACGGCAGATGTCGATCTTGTCTCTGGTGGCGGTTGATTTAGGCGGCCAACTTGACCGCTTCTTTGTGCCCGAGAATGCGAACCGTCTCTTTCAATTGGTCGACCTTGAGCGGCTTCTTCAAGACGGTGATGGGTCCTTTGGTCAAAATCCGATCGAGCATCGCGCTGTCGGGATAACCGGTAATGACGATGATCGGACAACCCGGCTGATCTTTCTTGATCGCGTCATACACATCGTCGGCCGGGCCATCCGGCAATTTTAAATCGAGAAAGACGAGATCGAACTTCTGTTTTTCGAGCGCGGCCAGCGCTTCCTTCACCGTGCCAACTACCACCCGGCTGAAGCCGATTTTGCGGAGGAAGAGCTTGAAAAGATTTTGCAGGCTTTCGTCATCATCGACCACGAGCACGGTCGGCTGGCCGGATTTGTCTTCCTTGAGAATGTCTTTGTCGAGGGAGGATTTCTTGATCCGCCAGCGACCGCCGATTTGGATGGCCGGCAACTGTCCGCGTTGGACCAGATAATAAACGGTGGGCAACGGGATGCGGAGGTATTTGGCCGTTTCTTTAACCGTTAGGAGGTTATGCATGTGGGAAAAACACCAATTGGCGGGAAAATGGGCAAGACATTTCGCTCAGCTAAGCATTATAAATTCTAGAATAGATGTCAATCCTTTCTTTGGACGATTAAGCGCCTAACGATCCGGCATGCCGGGGCGACCAGGGCACTCGCGACTGGACAAGGCCGTGGCTGAGGGTGACTATTCGAATTTCGATGAGCGCCCTTTTCTTCAAGCGATTTCTGAAACGCCCTTTTCAGATCGCGTCGATCATGCCGAGTTCGAAGGCGTTGGTCGAACGCGTCGCCGACAAAATCGATTTTGATCGCGCCCACGTGATCGCCGAGTACGGCCCGGGCGAAGGGGTGCATTCACGCGAAATAGCCCGGCGGATGCGGCCGGATTGTCAATTACTGCTCTTCGAGCTTGACCCCGCTTTCTCGCGCGACCTGCAACGCCAATTTAGTGACGATTCACGCGTGCATGTCATCAACGACAACGCCGCGCGCCTGCCGTTGGAGCTGCGGCGTCGCGGGATCGGCTGGTGCGATTACATTGTCTCGGGCATTCCGTTTAGCATTCTCAAGATCGACAAGAAGCGCGCGTTACTGCAACAAACTTACGAAGCGCTCGCGGCTGGCGGCCGCTTCATCATCTATCAAGTCACCAACGAATTGAAGCAGCACGCCAAGATTTTCGAGCGTGCGGAGTCCGAATATTTCCTGCAAAACATTCCGCCCATGTTCGTCACTGTTTTTGAGAAAGCGAACGGTCGGAACGGCGAATCGCATTTCTCACTGCAGGAAAGTCGAACTTCTGTAAATAACGCATGACCGACAGCCGGACGCGGATGGAAAAAGATTCGATGGGAGAAATGTCGGTCCCCGAATCCGCGCTCTACGGCGCGTCGAGTCAGCGCGCCATCCTCAATTTTCCGATCAGCGGCTACCGTTTCTCCCGCCCGTTCATTCGCGCGCTCGGTTTAATCAAATGGGCCGCGGCCCAGGCCAATCACGATCTCGGTTTACTCGACGCTGAACGCTCGGCGTTGATCGTGCAAGCTGCCGAAGAAGTTATTGACGGCAAACTGGACGAGCATTTTCCACTCGACATTTTTCAAACCGGTTCCGGCACCAGCACGAACACGAACGCGAATGAGGTCATCGCCAACCGCTGCGCACAACTGGCCGGCAAGAAAATCGGCTCGCGTGAGCTCGTTCATCCGAATGACCACGTCAACATGGGACAATCGAGCAACGACGTCATCCCGTCAGCCATTCATATCAGCGCCGCCGAACAATTGAAGAATTGTCTGGTGCCGGCGCTCGGAAAACTGCACGGCGCGCTGGATGCGAAAGCAAAAGAGTTTTGGGAGATCATCAAGATCGGTCGAACGCATTTGATGGATGCGACGCCCGTCCGGCTCGGTCAGGAATTTTCCGGTTATGCGCAGCAAGTTGCCTACGGAAAAGAGCGCGCGCAAAAATCGATCGAAGTTTTGCGTGAGCTTGCGCTTGGAGGCACTGCGGTCGGCACGGGCTTGAATCGGCATGTCGATCTTACGGGCAAAATGCTACGGCACATCGAGCAACGGAGCGGCGTGGCTTTTTACGAAGCCAAAAATCATTTCGAAGCGCAGGGAGGTAAGGACGCTGTCGTGGAAGCAAGCGGTCAGCTCAAAACTATAGCGACCAGTTTGTTCAAGATCGCGAACGACATTCGTTTGTTAGGCAGCGGCCCACGTTGCGGCATTGGCGAGATTCAATTGCCCGCCACCCAACCGGGCAGCTCGATTATGCCGGGCAAAGTCAATCCGGTGATGTGCGAATCGATGATGATGGTTTGTGCGCAAGTTTTCGGCTACGACGCGGCGATCACGTGGGCGGGCGCGAACGGCAATTTCGAACTCAACGTCATGATGCCGGTAATGGCGCACGACCTTCTCGAATCGATCCGCCTTCTCGCCAACGTGGTCGATGTCTTCTGCGAAAAATGCGTGACCGGAATCAAAGCGAACAAGGCGCGCTGCGAAGAATTGGTCGAGCTTTCAATGGCGATGGTGACAGCGTTGGTGCCCAAGATCGGCTACGATCGTGCGGCCGAAATCGCTAAGGAAAGTGTTCGAACTGGCAAGACCGTCCGCGAGCTTTGTCGGGAGAAAAAAATCTTGCCGGAAAAAGAACTCGAACGCGCGCTCGACCCCGTTTCCATGACCGAGCCCGGCGGCACCGGCGGCACCGGCGCGGCCGGCGGTTGACGATGTCGATCTTAAGAATGATCGGCGGCCTTTTGTTCGGCGCTGGCCTAACGAGTTTGGTTGTCGCTGCGGATTCGCGACCCGACGTGTCGCAAATCATCAACAAAGCCGATGCGTCGGCGATTTTGGGCGAAGCGGTCAAAGATCCGAGCCCGCGCAGCGGAGATGGCGCGGACGGTTATTATTCCAAGTGCAATTACTACAGCGTCAACCGTGGTAAATCTTTAGTCATTCGCCTGCAACTGCCCGGGCCGAACGCGGTCGGTCCACAGAAAGAACTTCAGCTGCTGGCAGCAAACGGTTCGATGGAAAAAGTGTCTGGCATCGGCGACGCCGCGCAGATGTTCACCGGCGGCGTCGAAAACGGATTCGCCTCCCGAGTCCTGATGCTTTACGTCGCAAAAGGTAATGCGTTTCTCACCATCGGTCTTGGCGGTTTCGTGGACGGCGACGCCGCAGCGCTGGAAAAAGCAAAAAGCATTGCGCAAAAATTGCTCGAGCATCTTTGACCGCGGCGCGGCGCGAGGTTAGATCGACAATATGGTGGCCAAGCTCGACGGACCGCAATTTTCCGGTGGCGCCAACATCGCCATTAAATGTCCCGCGCACACCTACGAGCAAACGGTGGCATTTTACCGCGACACGCTCGCGTTGCCATTGATCGAAGAAGAATCAGACGGCTGCATCTTTCAATTTGGTCCGAACCGGCTTTGGATCGACAAAGTGCCGAACCTGAGTCACCCCGATATTTGGCTTGAGATCGAAACCAACGACACTGAAGCAGCTTTGTCGTTTCTGAAGGTGCATGGCGTCGCCCGTCGAGACGAAGTCGAAAATTTGCGCGAAGATTTCAATGGCTTCTTCATCTCCGATCCCGGCGGGATCATTCATCTCGTTGTCGGGCCAGAAGAAGTCTGATGCATGTGGCGACCCATAATCGTCAGATCACGTTCCACATCATCGAGCCGCGCGACGCGCGGAAGTAATCCCCATTTTTCGAATCCGAGTTGCTCGAATAATTTCAAACTCGCTTTGTTATGTGCAAAGATCAGACCGACCATGGCGCTAATCTGAAGCGACGATGCGCGCGCGATCGCTTCTCCCAGCAACGCACGGGCGGCTCCGCGACGTCGGAACTTTTCACCGACATACACGCTGACTTCAGCGGTGCTGCGATAAGCGCAGCGCGGCAAAAAAGATTTCAAAGTCAGCCAGCCAGCGATTTGTTCGTCAATTTCCAGCACCCAAAAAGGATGTCGATCCGCGGAATGGTCTTTCAGCCAATGGCGTCGTTCCTCGAGTGTGACC
>JALYKJ010000295.1 GCA_030774845.1 Verrucomicrobiota bacterium | reverse complement strand
CTCGAGTACGACCCGAGCGGTGCCGGCGCCAGCGCTTATCGCGCTCTTGCGCGAGAATTCATCAAACGGCACGCTCTTTTCCCTATCGCGCGCGAGACAGAGAGAACACGTTTGTCAGAAAGCCTCGATAGATAGTCTGCTTCTCCAAACTCATTCCTATTTTTTCCGCGACGCGTTGGGACGCGATGTTCTCGGGATGAATCAGCGAGATGACTCGCGGCAGTTTCAAATCCCGAAACGCGTGATCGCGCACGGCTAGGGCAGCTTCCGTGGTGAGGCCCTGGTTCCAGTAGTCAGGACGCATGCGATACCCGATCTCAATTTCGTCTACGCCATCGATGTGCTGATGATAAAAGCCGCAATAGCCGAGCAACATTCCATTGCTTCGAAGAACTGCGGCAAAGAGCGACGGTTCGTTTGCATTTTGCCACGCCAGAATCTTTTCCAGAAATCCAAACGTCTGCTCGCGCGTGTAAACGCCGAGAGAGAAGCGCATGAAATCGGGGTTGGCCATCAATTCGGATAAAAGATCGACATCTTCTTCGTGGAACGGGCGCAAAGTTAAACGTGAAGTTTCAAGAACCGCCATCGCAACGAATAAAGACGAACCGCGCACGAGTTGCGATTTATAAAGAAAAGATGCTGACTAAGACCGAGGAATTCGCCCGGCCGGCGACGCCACCAGATTCATCGAGCCTGTCGATCGTGCGCGACGCGGCGCAGGATTGCACCGCTTGTCATTTGTACAAGCGTGCGACGCAAACCGTTTTCGGCGAAGGACCCAAAGAAGCGCCGATCATGTTGGTCGGTGAGCAACCCGGCGATTATGAAGACGTGGCCGGCAAGCCGTTTGTCGGACCCGCCGGAAAAATCATGGATCGCGCTCTCGAAGAAGCGGGAATCGATCGCAAAGAGGTTTATGTCACCAACGCGGTGAAACATTTCAAATGGGAGCCGCGCGGCAAGCGTCGCATCCATCAGAAACCAAACTCACGGGAAGTTGCGGCTTGTCGCCCGTGGCTCGAAGTGGAGTTGCGACTCGTTAGGCCGAAATTGCTTGTCGTTCTCGGATCAACCGCCGGTCAGGCGATCTTCGGGCCATCTTTTCGAGTCACGCGCGAGCGCGGGAAGATTCTTTCTTCAAAGTTCGCCCCAAAAGTGGTGGCCACGGTTCACCCTTCGTCGCTTTTGCGACAGCCGGACGAAGAATCGCGCCACCGCGAATACAAAAACTTCGTGGCCGATCTACGTGTTGCCGTCAAAGCTGCTGAACACGACAGGTGAGGCGACGTTACTGAAGCCGAACGCAGAACAAATCTTCCTCGGCGCTCCGGATCTCTTCGTTGTATCCGAGGGTCAGTAGATTTTGTTCCAGTTCGCGTGCTCCGTCCGGATAACCCACTCGACTGACGTAGAGCGCACTAAAACCGCGTCTCTTAACTTCGGCGATGGCGTCCGGTAAGGACATCTTCTCCAAATCACGTTGCCATTGTTCGCGCGCTCGACCTTTCACTGACCCAAACGAGAAACGCAAATGGTGGGTATAAAGGTACGGCCGCAGATGATCGTATGGGCTTTCGGTGCGCAAAGGTGCTTCCGGAAAGTCCATGACTGGGAGTTGGAAAACCATCGCGCCGTTTGGATATATCGATTCCATATCGGCAACGAACTTCTGATCGGACGAAATCTACCGCACGATCGCGGCCTTTTCGTTCAACGACGCCGGCCTTGGAACCTGATCGAGAAGAATGACGAAGCAGCACACAACCGCCGAAATAGCCAGGAGGACGGGTCGACTGCGGCGACGCGTGAGCCACTCCGCAGCGTAAAGGAGCGCGATCGCGAGAATGACAATGCTGAAGCGGCAACCCGCCCGAAAAAATCTGAAGCCGGGTAATGCGACCACAGCATTTACGCCCCCGGTGGTGAAGTAGAGAAAAATCCACAAGACCTGCCAAATCGATTTGGGCACTCGCGCAATCTCGCGTTTGATTAATGCTGCTACCGCAACCCCGATCAGAAGCACGAGTGCCGCGATCCCGATGATTCCAAAATAGGAGCCTTCGTCGTGCACAATCTGTGTCTGCGCTCGCCATTCAGCAAAGCTTCGAAATGTCTGACAGAGATGATTCAGCGGTGGGGTGAGAAGATCGACAATTTTCAGTCCATAAATTTCGAGCCACTGATATTCGCGGACTAAAGCGCGTGGATTGGCGCCAAATCTGAACTGATACATCCACGTGTCGAGATTCATGAGCGCAAACGACGAAGCAGTGGCTCCAAGAACACAAAACGCTGACAAGAGCCGCGATGAGTTGTGGGTCCGGATAAAACTGACAAGTGCGCCCAGAAACACGAGCTGGCAGAAAATTCCGGCGTAATACGGCATCTGGAGGCCCGCCAGAATGCCGATAGTGATTCCGAACCAAAACTTTTTTGAGCCAAGTGTCAATCCCTCGTCCGATGAAACCCAATCCCAGACCAGAATAAAAAGCGGAACATGCCAACATAACGCCACCAAAACGTGGTCCGGCGATTCGGAGAAAATGTAACTAGCCAAACCAAAAGCGAGCGCGCTCACGAAGGCCCACCAGATGTCGATCTTGCAGTAACGCGCTACGAGATAAAACGACAGGCTGGCCAGCAGGTGGCAGCTGAGCAGCGCGATGTTGAGTGCGGCGAAAATCCCGATCGCGCGCGGGCCAGCAGTCCCATCGCAAAAATCGGAAACTCTTCGATGATCGGCCAATCATTCCAAGTTGCTTCAAATGGAGCGCCGAGTTCGGGCACGATTTTCGAGCACAACGGAATGAAATGACCGTCTCGAGCAGCTCGAATAAACGCGAGATGTAGCAGCACATCCGATTTTGGAGGTCCGTGATAAGGGGCCACATACGCCGACGGAATATGCCAGGCGCTTCTGTCCCACACTCCGTTCGCGTGACACCAAGCTGCCGCGATTACGGCGTAGAGTCCGATCACCGCGATGATGTCAGCTCGAAGTTTACGGGTCGGCGAAATAACCCGCGGTTTGATGTTCTCTGTGTTGTCGACCTTGGCTATTGCCTGGGTGAAGGCGACGATTTGGAAACAGCTGACGCGGAAGGCGAGGGCTTCCCTGTAATTTTCTTTTCCATCGGGCCGAGCTTCACAAACTTCGCTTCCAATGTGCCGTCTGGATTTTTCCAGTAGGCGCCGCTGACTTCTTCGTTGTCGGCGATGTCATTCATCGTGCCCGACGCAGCGCCTTTTATGATGCTTGTTTTGTCTGTGATTTTGAAAACCCGCGTTGCTTCCTTGCCGTTAATCGTGAACGTTTTGTTCTTCTGATCGACCGCTGAAACCATTCCGTGGAACGGAATCGGTCGATTAATCTGCTTTCCTGGCGATGTCGCTGGCGCGGGTGATGGCGCTGGCGAAACAGAACTCGGTTTTGTCGTCGTTTGCGCCGCGAGTGACAAAGAAAGGACGAGGGGAGCAATAATAGCCGCGGCAATAGGGTAAGTTTTGGATCTCATAGATTTGGGGCTGGTGAAATGGAGAATCAGTTACCGAAATTTGCCAAGCTAAATGTGGAGGCAAGGGGATTATTCATAAACGCTTTTTGAGAAAAGCACGGCCGGAAGAGGATTTCAGGTACTTTTCGAAGTTTCGGGCCCGGTTTTTGTCTGAACGCGATATAGGTCTTGATTCGCCACGGTATCCATTTGGTGGTGTGCAAGATTTGCCCGGCATTGTGACGCTTTAATCGATCGCGAAGATCTCGCGCGAAGCCGACGTAGAATCGTTCAGGATCAACCTCGCTCTGCAGGATGTAAACGTAACTGAAGCGCTTCTTCATCTGGCTTGCCGAGTCGTAGCTCGCCGCGTTGATGTGGCAAGGTTAAAAAATGTCCGCCTTCGCTAAAAGCTACGGCGTGACAGTCTTCGCTCTGCGGCTGTGCTGCGAGCGAAGACTGGAGGTAAGGGGATTACGGTCCCGCTAGTGCATCCAATAATGAAACCCTTCCAATAGAATTTACCTCCACGCCTGGAGGCTTTGGAGGTAAGGGGATTCGAACCCCTGACCTTCTCATTGCGAACG
>JALYKJ010000294.1 GCA_030774845.1 Verrucomicrobiota bacterium | reverse complement strand
CCGTTCGACATCACGACCAAACAACCGCAGCTCTTTGTCTGCCGCGATTTCCAGCATCTCCGCGATGTTCTCGAAGAATTTGCGAGCAAGATGGCTTATCAAGTCGGCGGCTTGGAAGGGATCAATAAAGCGATCGAGTGCACAAACGTTGCGACTTGTCAGTATTCATCCGGACTCCAAGTCACCGGCGTTTTTGACGAAGTGATTGTCGATCCAAAGAACAAACCGATTTATTTGCACGCGAACGGTCCGTGCGCGCTCGCCTTTAAAGACAAAGAACTCACCGGTCACGGAATCGATTATCACAAAGACGGTTTCGGATCGCCGATCGGCAATTGGAAGCCAACCGACTTCAAAGAAGGGAACAAGGCGAAACTCGAATTCGAGAGCGGCGTCACCGTAGAAGGAAAGATCGACAAGTTACTCGAGCGCGACGGGAAACTGCTGCTAATTACTTTTTCAAATTGCACCGCGAAATATGGGGATCGCGTTTTGTTCGATCCGAGCTGGGGAAATTATGACATGGCCGTCGGTGACCGGATCACTTCCGTGTTCAACAGCGCCGCGGACAAGGACGCTTACAATCAAGTCGCGCTCGTTCCGAAAGAACGCACGATCAAGGTGCCATCAGACGCAAAGCGGAAGAAACTGGAAAGCCTTTACGCACAGGTGCGTCAGATTCGGGAAACGAAAAAAGGTTATGAACGTCTCGGTGAGATTTGGGAGACACAGCAAGCGGAGCATCCGGGTGACTGGTTATTGTCGATGGAGATTTTCGAAATTCTCGACACAACCAATCAGCAACCAGAACTGAAATCGAGAATCGAGAAATTCCTCAACACCAAAAAAACACAGACCAAAGATCTGACCACGCTGATCAGCTGGGGATTTCGCCTCGTCGAATATCACAAGAAACCGGAATGCCAGGCCGCGCTCCAAGCCTCGCCGAAGTAAGATTAAAACCGATCGTCTTTGAAGTGGCGTTTTCCTTTGAGCGCCTTGGCGTACTCGTCTTTGCTTAGAATGTTTTCGTTAAGCTGCATGTCGGTGCGGCAAAGATTTTTGAAGAACGCTTCGATGCGCTCCTTGTTCTTCATTACGTCATCGGTCAGATAGTTTACATCGACATTGATGCAGATCGCGCCGACGACTCCGAACTCCTTCCGATAAATCGGGATGGTCGTGCACTTAAATTTTCGTGATCCTATATTCAGTTCGTAGTTCAGTTTGTCCTCGTTCTGAATCTGGCGCTTTTTTAGGTCGATACCCAGGCTGGTCGTGCCGTCACGTAGATGCCTGCCGGTAACATTATTTTCCAGAGCGACCAGCGAATGCGACGGATCGGCCAGGTTGTGCAATAAAATCTCGATTCCTGAGTCGGGGAAGGATTTCCCAATCAACCGGACGATGCGCGCGTAGTTTTCCAAATACTCATTGGTGTCGTCGGCGATTTTCTTGCCGTCGTATTTCTCAAAAAGCTGCGCGTAGACTTTCTGCTCCGCCGGTTCGAGTTGCGAGCGCACATTGTTTTGTTCGCCGATGAAAATGAGCTGACGCGCTGCGGTGTAGTCGGTGTTGTCCAGCAGATAATGCATCCCGAGCCGAAAATCCTTGAGTTTGAACTCGGGAACATTGTCGCGGTTGGTGTCGAACGGATAAAAATCGTATTCGTCCAGATTTTTGCCGAAATGCTGGCGTTCCTGATATTTCCCCCAGAAAAAACCGACCCCGAGAAAGATGACAGACGCGATGGCCGACGCGATGACGTTGACGGTGATATCGCTGCCGAACTTCTTGATCATACGGGCGTACTCGGCCCGAATGATTTCTGCATAATCTCCCGAATGGCAACTAGAAACTACGCGTCACGCTGCTAGGAACGATATCTTCCAGTGCCCGTGGACGGCGCCAGCCGCCGTCCCTGCCTAAGACCTGTCGTCTTTGAAGTGGCGTTTGCCTTTGAGCGCCTTGCCGTACTCGTCTTTGCTTAAAATATTTTCGTCGAGCTGCATGTCGGTGCGGCAAAGATTTTTGAAAAACGTTTCGATCTGCTCCTGGCTCTTAATCACTTCATCGGTGAAATAGTTCGCATCGACATTGATGCAGATCGCGCCGACGATCCCGAACTCCTTGCGCTTGATCGGAATGGTGGTGCATTTGAATTTTCGGGCGCCGATGTTGAGCTCGTAGTTAAGTTTGTCCTCGTTTTCTCGTCGCTTGAGATCAATGAGTAGATTGGTGGTTCCGTCACGCAGGTGTCTTCCGGTGACATTATTTTCCAATGCGATGAGCGAGTGCGCGGGATCGGCCAAATTGTGCAGCAGAATCTCCATCCCTGTGTTTGGAAACGATTTCCCGATTAGCCGCACGATTCGCTCGTAGTTCTCCAAAAACTCGTGCGTATCGTCCACGATTTTCTTTCCCTGATATTTGTCGAATAGCTGCGCGTAAACTTTTTGCTCGGCGGGTTCGAGTTGGGCGCGGACATTGTTTTGTTCGCCGATGAAAATGAGCTGGCGCGCCGCAGTGTGATCTTCGTTCTTGAGAAAATAATGCATCCCAAGCCGAAAATTGTTGAGATTGAATTCCCCAAAGTTCTCCCGCGAAATTGTGAACGGATAAAAATCGTATTCCTCCAGGTTCCGTCCAAACTTTCGACGCCGCTCTTTGTATTTTCCCCAGATAAAACCCGCAGCCAGGAAAAACGCGGACGCGATGATCGACGCGATCACGTTAATCCCAATCTCGCTTTGCAAGGCGCTAATCATAAGTTTCCGGCTGCGCTCGAGAGCGTGATATTCTCAACCGCAACATCGGCCGGCCGGGAAAGAGAGTAAGCCACCGCAGAAGCAACCTGCTCAGCCGAAATCATCTTGTTGCGCGGCCAATCACCCGCCACATCGTCCCAAATCTCAGTGTTCGTCGCCGCCGGATAAATATTGATCACGCGAATCCGATGTTCGCGCAATTCTCCGCGAATCGATTGGGAGAAACCTTCCAGCGCGAATTTGCTCATGCAATAGGCGCTCCAGTTCGCGAAACCGGTCTTCGCCGCAATCGAAAGAATATTCACGACGCTCGAACCGGGCGGCATCTGACCGGCAAATCGTTGCATTAACAGAAATGGCGCGGTTATATTGACGCCAAGCGTTTGGTGCCATTCAGCGGGAGTGATTTCGCGAAATGGTTTTACCACCGCGATGCCGGCATTGTTGATCAAAACATCCAGAGGATCCTTACCGACTTGCAAAATCAAATCGGACACGCCTTTCTCCGTGGCGAGATCATGGATCAATTTCACGACGCCGGCGCAGCGGATTTGAACTGCCTTGCATGTTTCCGCGAGCGCGACGGTATCGCGGCCATGCAAGAGCAGGGTCACATCGGGCGCAGCCAGCTTTTCAGCGATCGCTCGGCCAATTCCACGGCTGGCGCCAGTAATAAGAATTCGCTTCATCTGTGCACGTCGAAGTTATCGCTGCGACGAATAACACTCAAACTTCCGGTCGCTATGCTGGTATCGCCTCTCCCTTTCAAAGGGAGAGGGTAGGTGAGGGTTGTTCGATTATGGCCACGACTCCCCTCACCTTCATCCTACGCCCCGCTACGGCGCGACCAGTCATCTCCCCTGACAGGGGGGAGAGGTGGTCTGATTGCCGTGAGCGTTACGTTGTTCGTCGCAGAGTGAACCGATTGTTCTTCGTTTCCCACAATCTCAATCGCATGAGTTGATCGTTCAGGCGATTGTCGATCTTCGACCAGAGTCCGCGGACAATGTTTTCACCGGTGGACGAAATCTGCCGAAAATCGTCCGTCTCCAAATCAAGATGTCGATCTTGCCAGGGTTCAATCGATTCTTTCAGAGCGTTTCGGAAGGCAACAAAGTCGTAAAGCGTTCCGCTGCGTTCATCGTAATTCCCACCGATGGTCGCTTCGGCAAGATAAAGATGCCCATGTCCGTGTGGATTGTCGCACTTGCCGAATAGCGCCGCGTTCTTTTCGTCGGAAAATGACGAGACGTGCAAACGATGCGCCGCGCCGAAACGCATTTGCATTCCGAGGAACAACCTCTCGTCGGTCCAGGATTCCGCAAAAAAATCTGCGTGTTCATGCAGACGCACTCGATGAATCGGGAGTGATGCCGCCACTCGTTCGCGGATATAAACTGCCAGGCTTTCGGTAGTAATCGGCCGATCCTTCAACCCGGGAACTTCTTCGTTGAGATGGCGATGATCCAGCTCCTGACGCAGCGAATCAACGCATGCAGTGAGATCCTGCTGCCGAACAATCGGGCGATCGGACTTGTCTTTTCGAAACGTCAGACG
>JALYKJ010000293.1 GCA_030774845.1 Verrucomicrobiota bacterium | reverse complement strand
CACTCGCTCCATTCCTCGACTCCGGTCGGAATGACAGTCAAAAAAGCCGCCGATTACCTGCTCAGTTCGAGCATGCGCAAAATCGGCAACTCGGCGCGTTTACGAATTGATTCCGGCAGCGTGATCTCCGGGTCCATATTGAGCAGCGCGTTATACGCTTTCTCGAGCGTGTTCATTTTCATGAACCGGCATTCTCCGCAAAAACAATTATCGGTTGGTCCCGGAATGAATGTTTTGCCCGGAATTTCTTTCTTCAACCGATGCAGTATGCCCGCTTCGGTCACGATAATGATTTCACGAGCCGGGGAATTTTTGCAGAACGCGATCATTTTTTCGGTCGAACAAACTTCGTCCGCCAGCATTCGGACCGCGTAAGTGCATTCGGGATGCGCGACGACGGGCGCGTTCGGATATTCGTCGCGAATCCGATTGATGCTGCGCGCGGTGAACTCGACGTGCACGTAACAGGTCCCCTGCCACAAATCCATTTTGCGACCGGTCCGCTCCATTACCCACGCGCCCAGGTTTTGATCGGGAACGAACAGGATTTGTCGATCTTTCGGCGCGGCGCGCACGATCTTGTCCGCGTTGCCGCTGGTGCAAATGATGTCGGCCTGCGCTTTTACGCCGGCGCTGCAATTGATGTAAGCGATAACGTAATAATTTTTGTCGGCATGTTTTTTCAAAAACTCAGCCAGTTTTTCAGGCGGACACGATTCCGAAAGCGAACAACCGGCTTCGAGATCGGGTAAAATGACGCGCTTGGTCGGGTTGATGATCTTCGCGGTCTCAGCCATGAAATGAACGCCGCAGAAAAGAATCACGTCGGCATCGGTCTTCGCGGCTTGGTAACTCAGGCCTAACGAATCGCCCACGAAATCGGCCACTTCCTGCAACTCCGGCACCTGGTAGTTGTGCGCGAGAATGACGGCGTTGCGCTCGCGCGCGAGCTCGCGGAGCTCTTCGGCGAGATCAGCCGTAGTTCGGCTCGGAGCGAAATTTACACCTGGGGCGACCATGAATTACTATCCGATAACACGACGGTTTCTCAAACCTTTCGCTGCATCAATTTCACACTTGTCATCCCGAACGAAGTGAGGGATCTCACAAAGACAACTCGATCACACGAGCGGTCATTAGTGTGACCTTTCACCGAATGGGAGATTCTTCGCTTCGCTCAGAATGACAGCACAGAAATCATATCGACTTGGGCTTATCGGCGCGGGCAAACTGGCCGGCTCGGTCATTCACGGTTTGATACGCGCAAAATTTTGCCGGCCGGGCCAGATCATCGCCAGCGAGCCAAACGAACAGACCCGCGCGGCGCTGCAAAGGGAATCAGGCGTTTCTGTCACGGCGGATAACGCCGAGGTCGCAGAGAAAGCTGAAGTTGTTTTCATCGGCGTGAAGCCGGCCATGGTTTTGCCGGTCCTGCGTGAACTGAGCGATGAACTTCAAAACAAACTTCTTATTTCACTCGCCGGAGGCGTTCGGATTTCGAGCATGGAGAAAATCGCGAACGCGCGATTCATGCGGGCGCTGACCAATACGCCATCGGCAATTTGTCGGGCAGCGACCGGAATTACTCGCGGCAGTCGCAGCACATCTGAAGATGTCGATCTTGCGAAAAAAATATTCGGCGCAATTGGCGTGGTGGTTGAAGTCGAAGAGGAACAGATCGACGCCGTCACTGCGCTGAGTGGAAGCGGACCAGCTTTCGTTTACACCGTAATCGAAGCGCTTGCGGCGGGCGGAACAAAAATGGGGTTGCCCAACGACGTCGCGCTAGAACTAGCAACCCAAACTGCACTCGGGGCAGCTGCTTTGATGCAGGAAAGCAAAATGTCGCCGGAAGAATTGCGGAAAATGGTCGTCGCGCCCGGCGGAACAACTGCCGCTGGTCTCGCCGTAATGGAAAAACTCGGAGCGAGCGAAAGTTTGATCGCTGCGGTCGAAGCGGCGACTAAACGTGGCCGCGAGATGGCGAAGGAAAACCAATAAATTGTGGTGGCAGGCGTCTCGCCTGCAAAACCGATCCAGCCGAGGACGGCTGCCGCCACAGAAAGAGGTCTACAGAATCGCTTTCCGCATTACTTCGATCGGCGCTTCGCGCTGAAACCAAATCTCAAAAGCGAGCGCGCCCTGATGAAGCAACATCGACAATCCATTGGCCGCGCGTGCGCCGGCTTCGATTGCGGCTGAGACCAACGGCGTGCGTTCGGCCGAATAAATCGTGTCGTAAACCATCACGTGCGGTGCGAGCAGTCGCGCTGGAATCGGCGACGGATCGCCACGATTCAAACCAAGCGGGGTCGCGTTCACGACAAGATCGATATGTCCGATTTGAAATCGAATCGCTGCTTCCTCCAACGCAATCGCTTGTAAACGCGCCACCGGCCCGAGGACTTTTGGGCCGACAAAAAAATCGCGCAGTTCGTCGGCAAG
>JALYKJ010000292.1 GCA_030774845.1 Verrucomicrobiota bacterium | reverse complement strand
GCGCGATGTAGACACAGTAAATTTTGTCGTCGGTGACGTAGCTCTCCACCTATTGAATTTGCGGACCAAGATTGCGCAGCGCGCTGCGAGATGCTCTGCAACTCGGCCTGCGATAATTTACCCGTATTCGAAATTTCGCGTGCAATGACATATTTCGGCATAACAAATCTTCTGATGCAGTTTCAGGAGCAAAACAGAAATTGATGAGGCGCTCAAACAAATCGGCTCAAGGAAACACAAGATCGACATCCACTCGTCACGATCTTGATTTCAGCCGCGCCGAACTGCGGGTGCTCCGCGGATTGAAAACGCCTGTCGGCGTGCAGCGTTTTCTGGATGGGCTGCCTTATAATCTTGGTTACACCGCGCGCTCGCCGAAACGTGTTTTGCATGATCGTACCGCATCTTGTCTCGAAGGCGGAGTTTTTGCGGCCGCCGCACTTCGCGTCCTGGGCTTTCCGCCGCTCGTCTTCGATTTAGAAGCGAAGCAAGACACTGATCACGTAGTCGCGATCTTTAAGGTGTGCGGACATTGGGGCGCGGTCGCGAAATCCAACTTCACCGGCTGTCGTTATCGCGAGCCCGTCTATCGCACGCTGCGCGAGCTCGCGATGAGCTACTTCAATATTTATTTCAATCTGCGATTCGAGCGCACTTTGCGTCGCTATTCGCGTCCAGTGAACCTGGCGCGCTTCGACCATCTCAATTGGATGACAACTGAGAAACCGGTCTGGTTTATCGCCGAACATCTTTGTGAGATCCCGCACATTTCGCTGCTCACATCGAGCATGAAAAAAAATCTCACCCGGCTCGATTCGCGCAGTGTCCGCGGCGAAATGATCGGCCATAGAAAAAAGTAAGTCGGTTTATCTATTATCTCGATCGCAGCAGGCCGGCGCCAGGTGCGTCCTGGGCAGTGATTAGTTGCATTCCGGCGAAAGCGAGATTGTAGATCAGGAAAATCACGGCAAAGCAGGCGTGAAACCGTCTGCTCTTGGTAAACGCGGCCACGACACAAAGAAGGAACCACATCAGCATGGTTACGGCGTAAACCGGGCCCTGCGCGCGAAAATGGTCCAGGCCTTTTGAGCGCCGTGTCGATGAGATCAATCGGGAAAACGAGCGCATGACACCGAGGCCGAGGATGATCGACGTTAGAACGATGATGTAAACTGAAGGGATCCACGCGCGAAGACGCTACTTCAACCGGAACGCGCGGCAGGTGTCGAGAAAGTTCCGGTCAAGCGGAACAAATTCGCGCGGCAGTCGCGACTGCTTCCAATTCCAAAGGCGCATTCGGATAGCCGACGGTTGCACATTGGAAAATGTAAGTCTGGAGAAACGGTAGGATTCCGCCGAGTCTTTGAAATTGGGCGGTGTGCACCAGCTCGTGAGCAATGAGCGCGGGATCACGCCACTGATCAGCGCGAACAAAAATTCCATAGTCCAACGCCAGACCGCGCGGCGCAGCAGTTAGAAAATTAATTGAAGCGGCCGCAGCCCTCAGCATTGGATGCGCTGGAACCGGGACCGCGTCGACCCGCAGCAAACGGACTCGCTCCGGATCGCGCACGCCGATAGCTCTAGCGTCGGCCAATTCGATTTCAGAAAGGCGAACGCCTTCACAGAGGACGCGCCGTTCCTGTTCCGCGGCCCACTGCGCCGCTAGCGGAAGAAGTTCTTCCAATTGATCGATCGTTGTTTGTCGATCCACGTGCATTGGAAAAGCAGAAATCTAGCCGAGCCTGAAAAAATCAAGTTTGTCGCGGAAAACGCGAGCTGGTTCTAACCAAACTGTTTATGTCCAACGTGATATCAGGGCCGATTAGTGGAAATTTTCGGCGGAATCATTCACGGCTGGCGACAATTCGCGCAGACGGTATTGAGCAACACCATCGCGAACTGCCAGAAGGTCCAATCGTGCCTAGCCCGCATTCCGAACATCGACCACCAGTTTTGCGAACAAACCAGGAGCAACAGCGCGGCCCATGCGATGACCGGCCAGTAGATGCGAATTCGGCTTCGGGACAGCAATACTCCTCTGAAGCCTTTCAGAATCTGCGTCACAGACATGCCAAGGATGACCGAAATGAGAACGGAAAGATAACTGAACTCATCCATATCGGTCTTGTCTTACAGTTTTCTCCAGCACCGGACGATGTAAATTGTGACATGAGTGTACGCGTATACGGCTGCAATCACGTCGCCATCGAAGTGGATGACATCAAGAGGGCGGTCGCGTTTTACCAAGATGTTTTTAATCTGGAAAAACTCGACAGCGGCGAAGGCGACGCCTTCTTCAAACTCGGCGAGCACCAGTTCCTGGCAATTTTTGAAGTGGAAAAATTGCAGCCGGCGAACATGCGCCATTTCGGAATCATGGTGAGAGATGAAGAGCAACTGGCCGAAGTCCGCAAGAAACTTACCGAAAAATACAAACTGAAACTCGAGCCGCCGTTTCGTTGCGATTTCCGCGATCCCTGGGGCAACCGCATCCAGGTTGTCGATCTTCACGATGAATCGTTAATCTGGCTTTTGCCTTATCGCGAAGTGCAAAGAACCGGAGTCAAATTCACCGGGAAATAACCGGTTGGGAACCAAGAAGGCCACGGCTGCGCTTTTGCCGAATTAGGACGCTCCCGGGTCCAAAGGTGCAGGCAGCTGAACTGCCGCTAAAGTGGACCCGTGCTTTCCTTCGTCGTGCCTTCGTACAACGAGGAGCTAGAGCTTCCCGCGACAATCAGCGCAATCCACAACGCCGCCAAGGATCGATCCGCCGACGGACGGATTCGCGGTGGCGAACAATATGAAATTATCGTAGTCGACGATGCTTCGACTGACATGACTGTTCAGGTCGCGCAGGACGCTGGGGCGGAAGTCGTTTCGATTAATCGCCGGCAAATCGCGGCTGCGCGTAATGCCGGCGCGCATGCAGCTCGCGGCGAAGTCTTGTTCTTTGTCGATGCAGATACACGTATCAGCGCAAAACACGTTAGCGGCGCAATCGCGGCCCTTGAAGCACGTTGCGCGGGCGGAGGCGCGCGCATTGTTGTCGGCGGCACAATCCCGTTGTGGGCGCGAGTCCTCACAAAAGCTTTCTGCGCAATCTACTTTGGCCTCAATTTCGGCCCGGGCGCGTTTCTTTTCACGACGCGCAAAAACTTCGACGCAATCGGC
>JALYKJ010000291.1 GCA_030774845.1 Verrucomicrobiota bacterium | reverse complement strand
GTTTTCAAGCCGCTGGCGCAGCGCCGATTTTCTATGATAAAATTGTCGCCAAACCGGAGACGGTCGCGTCGGCGATCCGGATCGGTAATCCGGCGAGCTGGAAGCAAGCGCGCGCCGCGCTCGATGAATCGAAAGGAGATGTCGATGTTGTGACGGACGAGGAGATTCTCGCGGCGCAAAGTTGGCTCGCTCAGAACGAAGGAATTTTTGTCGAGCCGGCGAGCGCCGCGCCGATTGCGGGATTATTTAAATGGTCGCAAAAAATTCCCGAAGGCCGCCAAATTGTTTGCACCGTCACCGGTCACGGGTTGAAAGATCCCGATGCAATTCAGAACAAAATTGCCAACCTTGAACCAGTACCGGCCAAGATCGACAATGTGCGGCGCGCGATCGGATTTTAGTTTAGAGTCGCGCCGTTTGTCATGCGCCTGATCGTTCAAAAGTATGGCGGCACTTCGGTTGCGAACGCCGAACGCATCCGGAACGTAGCCAAACGGATCGTTGAAACTCAGCGCGAGGATTGTCGCGTGGTCGCGATCATTTCGGCGATGGCCGGCGTGACGGACGAACTAATCAAGCTCGCGCATGAAATGTCGCCGGATCCGGACAAACGCGAAATGGATGTTCTGCTTGCTACGGGAGAGAACGCAGCCAGCGCGCTGACCGCCATGGCAGTGAACGCGCTCGGGGCGAGAGCGATTTCATTGACCGGAGCGGAAGCAGGCATTCTGACCGACCGGATTCACACCAAGGCGCGAATCGCGAACATCAGTCCAAAACAAATTCAGGAGCTACTGGCTGACGATTACATTGTCATCGTCGCTGGATTTCAGGGTCAGAGCGCCGAGGGCGAAACGACGACGCTCGGTCGGGGCGGTTCCGATTTGACTGCGATCGCGCTTGCGGGAACGCTCAACGCGGATGCCTGTCAGATCTTTACCGATGTCGATGGTGTGTTCACCTGCGATCCACGCGTGGTGACCGACGCAAAAAAACTCGACGAGATCGCGTACGACGAATTGCTTGAGATGGCGGGCGCTGGTTCAAAGGTGATGCAATCCCGCGCGGTCGAGTTTGCAAAAAAATTCGGCGTCGAATTTGAAGTGCGCTCAAGTTTGAAGCGCGACATCGGAACACTCGCGAAAGAAGAAACCGCAAACATGGAAGATGTCGTTGTCCGCGGGGTCAGTATCGATCGCAATCAGGCCAAGATCACGATCGATGATGTGCGCGATGAAGCGGGTGTGGCCGGACAAATCTTTTCCGCGATCGCAAAAGCAAACATCGTCGTGGACATGATCGTGCAAAGCGTCTTGAAGAACGGCACGACCGATATTTCGTTCACGATTCACGAGAACGATCTTGCAGCTGCGACGAAATTGCTGACGCCGATCGTTAAGCAAGTGAAGGCAGCGGGACTAATCACGAGCAGCGGCGTGGCGAAGTTAAGTGTCGTTGGAATTGGAATGCGTTCACATTCTGGCGTAGCGGCGCGGCTCTTCGATTGTCTCGGAAAAGCCGGGATTAATATCCAGCTCATCTCGACTTCGGAAATTAAGATCGCTGTCGTTATTGATGAAGCTGACGCCGAGCGCGCCGCACAATTAACTCATGTCGAATTCGGTCTGGCTGCGTTCACGCCGGCCGCGGCAGCGATACGCCCGCTTGGATAAAATCGTGAGCGATTACGGTCTCACGACCGGATCGACATAGAACTCAGGCATTCCTTCGATCCGCATCTTGTAACCAAAAGTCGTATGAAGCACCACCGCAGTCGGGTGATCGGTGATCTGTGCGCGATATCGGTCGTCGGCATTCACTTGTTTCCAAACAGTGCCATCTTCAAGTCTTATCACGGTGTGGCCCTTAATGCCGTCAATGTTGCCGTCCACCCGACTAACGAGTGAGTCGAGCTTGGTCCTCGCGGTTTTATTGGCTTCTTCGGTTGCCTTTTCGGTCGCCTTTTTGATTTCCTCGTTCGCTTTGGCTTGCGCTTGCTCGGCCGCTTTCTTCTGAGTGGTCTGACGATAGCCTTGGAGCCACGCGTCGAGATGCTGCAGCTCATCCTCGCTCAATTTATCCAAACCTGCGGCCTTGAATTCCTCTGGTCTCATCGTTTCCTCGACGCCCCGGGTCGGTTTTTCAGACGTGGTTTCCTTTTTGGTGCTCGTCTCCGGAGTCGCAGATGGTTCAGGGGTTGTTTCCGCGGCCGGCTTCGGCGAACTCAGATCGACAGCTTCCTGCGACCACAAACGGCCGACGAGGAGGAACGAAATCAGAACGACGGCGGCAAATCCCAGACGATTGAAAACCATGGCACTCAACTTCGGTCAGAGGCTAGCAGTTGTCGGTATCGCGTCAAGGTGACGGGGCCAACTCAGACCGATTACGCGTTAAAAGAGGTTTGCACCGGCTGCGCGTAACAAGCGTCTCTGATCACTTATTAAGAGCGACTTACAATGACGTGGTCGTGAGATGGGCCAACAGATTGCAAAGAAGTCGGTGATCCGCATAAAAATTTTCAGGTGCATATTTTTGCGGAGGTAGGTCGACCGGGATAGTGGCCGAGAGAGCGGATGATTTAACCCGGTTCGAGGTCTCTTCGTCGATTTGCCCATCAAAAAGGCTGAGGGCAGCAGCGAACGAAGCCAAGGGGAATAATCCGTCCAGCTCCATGACATCAGACAATATATGTCATATAAAATCGCCAGACCTTGGTGCCGTTTGAGTATGGAATTTCGAAACTTCCTGCCGTCTCTAGGACTCTTCGCCTGCCCGAACGCGCTCGTTAATAGATCGTCGGCGGCCTCGCCTTCGGTGTTGGAGTCGGCCGCACAGGTGGCCGCTTTGGTGGATACCCCTTCTTTGGCGTCGGAGTCGGCTTTGGCCCAGGACGATGCGGCGTCGGCCGTGGCGTTGGCTTGGGCGTCGGCCGTGGCGTTGGCGACGGTCGACGATATGGCGTCGGGGTCGGTGTTGGAATCGGTCCGGGATATCCAGTTGGTGGTCCCGGAAGCGGGCCGATCGGATTGGGCACATAGACTGGAGGTGGTCCACCCTGGGGACCCTGTCCGCCAGTCGTCGGCGGCTGCTGCGGCGGCGGAAGCTTCGGATTTCGCCCCTGCGCTACCGCGAGAATGAGATCCAGGCTCGGGAGCGGCGGAAAATTCTTGAGTAGCGGGTGCGTCTTTAGGATCCGCCTCAGATCGACGCGCCCCGGCTTCGGAAGTTTCTTCGAGCCGACCTTAACATTCAGCAGATACCCGGCACGAACCTCGGTCGATTGATCGGGAAAATTGTTCAACGAGAAACGCGCATCGCCTTCCAGAACGATCAATCGGTCGTAACCAGCCGGCTTCGATTCGAAGATGACGGTCGTTCCCGTGATTCCCACCGACACCGCTTTTGTCGAAATCTCGGCCGCGCCGGAATTCTTTCGTGCGTAGAGAAGGATCGAGCCGCTGTCTAACCGGACGCTGCGGCCCGCGCGATTGAAGCTAAAGACCGTGTTCTCACCCAAACGCGTAATTGTCAGATCAGCGAAGGTCAGTTCCGAGCGAGAATCGTTTCCGGTGCGAAGTGCCGTGCCTTCGTCGACTTTGTCGTTAATCGCGGCGGCGCGCGGGTCGGCTTGCGCCGGCAGCAGTTGAACGTCGTGAAAAACGGTCGTGACGCGACCTTCGGGTTCCGGGGTTGGCGACTGGGCCAAGTTGCCGGCCGTCGCTCCCGCTATGACGAGAACGCACAAAACCGTTCGGGAACCGTTAGCCATCAAATTCGCGCGCTTGTACTGCGAACTTCTTTACTAACTTTGCCGGCGAATGTCGACCACGGCGACCGGATAACGCGGCATCACGCGTTACGCGCGATCTCTGAAAAGTTTCGTGGCAAATCAGCCAGCTTTCTCATCACCAGCATCGAACCCGCCGATCGCCATTTCGCCGCCAAACCCTGATGAATTAATTCATCACATAGTTTCAATACGCCCGGCTCGTAATCGAGCGCGATTTCCGGTTTTTGCCGTCTTCGAAATTTATTTTTCAAGCGAATCCAAAGACGTTTCAGTTTCCGATCGGCATCGCGCCATTTGAAATTGTCATTTGGCAAAACGTCATGAAACGCCACGAGGGCGGGCTTTTCACCTTCTGCGTGCAGCGCGTTCCAGTGCGCAACTACGTCCGCGAGCACTCCTTCAAAAGTGTGATCGCCATCGATGAATAAAAACCCAAATCTCAAGTTTGGCAGCGGCGTGCGAGAATCGGCGACTATCAAATGCACGCGCGCCTTATGTTCGGGACGCGCCAGATAATTTTTGCACGCGCGGTCTTCGTTCGACCTGTTGTCGACCGAATAAATGTCGCGATCTCGTCCGGCGGCGGCCGCGAGCAGAACAGTAGAACCGGCAAGGTTGCGACCGATCTCCAGAATATTTCCGGATGTCGCTTTCACCGCTTTCCACAATAGCGCCGCCTCGTCGAAACCTTGACGAATCAGTCCGCGATTTCGGCTATCACATGTAAAGAGCCACGCCAGATCTTCGAAGCCCTCGTTCGCAGCCTGGATTGATTCTTCCACTCTGCCGATAAAAGCCTGACTCGTCATTCAGTGCAACCTGCCCGTTTCCCTTGCCAAGTCCGATCCGGGCCGGATTTGAGTTGCCGACCGCATGTTCGACTTCCTCGGCGTTCGCAGAATCACGCGTTTGAAAAACAAACAGCGTAACGTCGGTTCCTATTCTCGAAGAATAACTTCTGAGGAGCGCGAATATGCTGCTGGCATTTTTTACGAAGACATTACCAAGGTTGAAGCGTTCCTTGGTTGGGACCGCGCCGATTGGCACTTCGATGCCGCAGTCTCAGCGGCCGCTTAATTTCCAAATCGCGTGGCGTTTTAAACGTTGCTACCGCTCCATTTTAGTTTTTGGCGGACCACGCTGAAGAACGATACGTCCGGCATCGCCGCCAATTGGAGCGTCCCTTTCGCTTTCCGGATCTGAACGGTCGCGTCCTTCGCGATCCGGACCGGCTCACGTCCGTCCACAGTCAG
>JALYKJ010000290.1 GCA_030774845.1 Verrucomicrobiota bacterium | reverse complement strand
GGCCAAGGTCGAATTGATCGTCGAATATTTACGCAAACATTTGGGTCAAGATGGACCCGTTGGTGTCGATTCCGATCTCAAGGCGACAGCGACGGTCTGACGAAACGTTAAATGTTTAGATGTGACCCCAATTGATCAGGGGTGAGGTGACACGCCGCCGCCGGGTACGCCCTTCAGCTCGACTAGAATCATGTGCAGCGGCTTGTCGCCGATGTTCTCCGCGGCGTGAGTCAACGGTTCGCGATAAAGAACTTCGCCGGTCTGAAGTGTGCCCTCCGTGATCTTGCCGTCTGATGCGTAGTTGCGATATCGCCCGCCGGCGAGCACGTAGATCACGTAGGCGGGATGCGAGTGGACTTGCTCTTTGACACCCGGCGGCAAAGTAGCTTCGAGGACGCGGACTCGATCGTTTTCGAACCGCACTTGTATTGTCTTGGCGTTAACCACCGCCGGATCCTGGGCCGATGCAGACGTTACCCAAACGCCGAACACCAACAGAGTCGTGACAGCGAAGATGTTTAGGAATCTCATACGAATCAGGAAGACCGCGCACCGCGCGAATTGCAAGTCATTAGTCCGGGTGACCGCGAGGCGCTCGCCTGGCTTGCGTGCGCGGGAAATCCAATGCCGAGATCGGCTCGATTCTCAGGATCAGCGCCGCGACCGTCGGCAAACATATTGAACACATTTATCCAAAGCTTGGGGTCGAGAATCGGACTGCCGCCGCGAGTTTTGCAGCTGAATTAACTGGCAGACTGGCAACCTAGAATTGCGGCTGACCCGCCTTCGGCGAGCTTCGGCGCGGCGAGCACGGCCGCCTCTACACCGGAATCATTTCTTCTTCAATTGGGCGCCGCCGAGCAGCGGAAGGACAAACAGGTTTGCCAGGATGTCGATTATCAGACCGGCAAGGACAACCAAACCGAAACGCTGCGTCGGCGGAAAATTCGACAACACGAAAATCGCAAACCCGATGCCAATGATCACGTCCGAATAAACGATTCCGCGCCATTGTTCTTCGCGCCCGGCTACCCAGGCCAACCACCCTTTCTTGCCGGCGCCTTGGGCTCGGCGAACACCAAAGACCAGATGAATCATCGAGTCGATCGCGATGCCGATGCAAACGTTCGTGGCCGGCGCTGAAATGATGTCGACCGGGACATTGAACCAGCCGATGCCACCGAGCATGCACAGCGGCACCAGCATCAGACTCGCAATCATCGCAACCGCGCCGCGCACAGAACGGGCAACAACCCAGGCAACGACAACGAATAAGAGATTCAGCCAGAACAGTCCGGTCACTAAACTGGACGCGATCAGCTTGGCCAGGCGGCCTTGCAAATAGTAAACGCCGCCGACGAGAGACGTCGTGAATCCGTGCTTGCGCGCAATCGAGCGAAGATCGTCCACCACCTCGAGACGAAGTTTATCACGACGCGCTTCCACCATTCTCAGCAGGAAGACCGCTTGAGTACGATCTTCCGTGACGAAACTCTTCGCCACCCGCGCGTACTTCGGTTGCGCCATGATCTCCATCATTTTTTCGTAGCTGATCAGAAACGAGAACGGCGTCCGATCGCCTTCGGCCAGAAGCGTAGGCAACGAGATCACTGTTCCGACATCGTCATAATTTTCAAGCGCGCCCTGCAGCGTCCACATCCTCTGGTAAGCGGCGTCGGTGTTCAATTTGCTGCCGTCGGCGGATGAGACGACGAGGGTAAGCGGATTGCAGCCGCCGTTGCGGTCCACGTACTCAAGTCCGTCACGCAACTCCTGATGCGGCTTGAAGTAATCAAGCAGGCTCGGATCGGTGTTTACTTTCCTGAGACCGAATCCCAAACCGGCGCTGACCAGAATTACGGCCGCTGACAATATCGGAAATGGGCGCACCCAAAATCTGTGGGGAGGTTCGGCTTCCACGATTTTGCTTTCGCGCGGCACCGCCCAGCGCAAGAACGAGGGATACATCACGTAGGCGCAGACAAATGCGACGATCGATCCAAGGACGCCGCCGAATCCCAATTCGCGCAACGGCTTGGCTTCGACAATCAGCAAGCTGGCAAAACCGAGCGAGGCACAAACCATCGACCAAAACGATGGTGGAAATGTCATGCGGAGCGCGGCCGCGGCGAGGTCGGGCGATTTTTTCTCCAACCGATGCCTCCGGCCGGCGAGCGTCTGCCAGTTGAAGGTCATGTAGACCAGGTGCGACAACGCCACCACAAACACGATGGTGCCGAGATTGACCGTCAGAATGCCGATTCGTCTTCCGAACATTTGCTGCAACAACAAGGTCAACAAAACGGCGCTCGTGCAGGTGGCGAGCATCCCGAGAAACACCCGAGCTGACCGGAACATCGCGGCCATGGTCAGGCCGAACAAGACAACCGCGGTGAGACTGAAGTACCAGAAATCGTGGGCCAGACTGCGCCGGATCATCTCGACGACGTAAGGCGGACCGGCGATGTGAATTCTAAAATCTGTTTCATCGAGCTCGTGCATGATTCGCTCGATGCGTTTGATCGGCTTCTCTGGGTCCTTGTTTTCAAGGAACACCAGGACATTGCTCGATTTGCGGTCCTCGGCGATCAGCAGCCGGCTCCAGAACGGGCTCGCGAGCGCGTCCTGAAAACTCTTCGGTCCTTCAGCTAAGCTCTTGACCGCGCTCACCTCGTCGATCGCGTTGATCTGCTGCGTGAGTTTTTGGATTCGACCCAGGTAGCGCGGTGAAGAAATGTCGCCGGAGGAGACCGCCAGGATCAGCTGCGGTTGCGACGGGAAACGTTGCTCGATCTTTTTGGATTGTCCGAATCCGGGATCACTCGTGGAAAAGAAAAAATTCTCTTCCACCACCGGCTTAAGATCGACAAAGACCGCGACCAGCACGAACAACACGGCCGTGACGGCCAGCATTTCCCAGTGCGCACCGAACCGGGGCCGCTTTTTCCAAAGGTTATTGAGGAACTGCATCGCCTTAGCCTCGAACTACCCTGAAATCGCAGCGGCCCCACACATGCGACGCCACGACCGCAAGATTGTTCGCATCAGACAACTTCCTCACCGGTCGGGACTTGGTTTGCGGTCAGAAAAAGTTTTGACCAGAGCCGGCGGGACATTTTGCCACCGAATCTTAGGCATTATTCCTTTTGCTGCTGGCCGTAGAACCCGCGCACAACGGCCTCGCGAATTGTCGCCGCCTCAGCCGGATCGGAGAATGCGACCGCCCGGATCACTCAGTCATCGCTTTCGAGCGAGATGAAGCCCGGCTGCTTCCTCAAAAAGAGTAACCGGCTTCAAAATTCTGTAGCCAACGCCTCATCGCTTCTCAACCAGACCGAGACAATCGATTCGAGTTGAGGCATTGCGAACGCTTTCGTTGCTAACGGTTTGCGCTCGCTGCGCGGCCGCTTGCGGCTCGGTGGAGACA
>JALYKJ010000289.1 GCA_030774845.1 Verrucomicrobiota bacterium | reverse complement strand
AGCTGGCGCTACATCCGATGCGGATTGTGTTTTCCTTTTTGCCAACCGTAATGG
The DNA here is from genome assembly GCA_030774845.1 of Verrucomicrobiota bacterium. GTDB lineage: Bacteria > Verrucomicrobiota > Verrucomicrobiia > Chthoniobacterales > UBA10450 > AV40. Next base: position 2,285 of record JALYKJ010000289.1, on the reverse strand, counting down.
TGTCCGGGCGGTGTCGGTTTCGGTGTGACTCTGGCCGGATTGTTATTTGGACCGAACCCGATTCCCTGGCCGTGCGATCGCGCAGATCGAGAGCAACAGACAGCCCGTCACGATGGTGATGATCAGTTTCATGATCTCTTTCCCTCCTTTTTCCCGCCTCCGCTGCTTCGAAGGTCTCATAATAAGAAACGAATCCTGCCGTGCTGCTATTCATGGGGAGCAATGTGATCGAACCGTTGAGACTGTGGCGTCAGTGCAGATCTGGCGGGCGACGCGCGGGGGCATCCTATTCAACTCTAAGAAAAACGATTAGGCCGCAGCTTCGGCGGCGCAGATTTCGCGGGCGATGCGACGCGCCTCTTCTTCGAGTGAGCCAATTGTGAAATTCGGGCAGTTCGTACGATCAACCAGATACTGCCGGACCCATTGTTCCAGTCCGCCGCTCCGTTCGCATTGGGCGACATGCACCAGTTGGTGTAAGAACAGTTCGCGATCGCCCCAGGCATCGGCTCGAATGACGACAGCGTGACCGATCGCGATGGCGCGGCACGAGTCCGTTATGATTTGCGTTCGGCGGGACGCCTCAGCCAGCTCCGGTTCTCCCGGCAACGGCATGCGATCAACGGCCAGAACTCTGACACGACAGATATCTTTCACGCCGACCTGGCGACCGTCGGTGACTTGGCGCCGCGGAAGCGGGCTTCCGTGTTGGAGAACGAAATTCTCAATATTTCTCGCCCACTGAAAAGCGAGCGGCAAAAGCTGTTCGAATGTTTCCTGATCAACCACGGCCACGGGAACTTTGACCAGCAAACAAAGCAAAAGGCGTGCAAGAGAAGTAGGAAGTTAGAAGTAAAAAGGAAGAAGTGCGGATTTCTTAATTCATCCTTCTTCCTTCTTAATTGATACCGCCTCCGGGTGGTATTTCTTCCAGTAACGAATCGCGCCGCCGACCGCCATGTAACTGGGATCGGCTGCTTCATACCCGTCGATGTCGGCCTGAGTCGCGCCGCCTTCGCGTAAATCGGCGTGTTCGAGTTCGGCGAATGTCGATCTAAGCTTCGATTCGTCATCACCCGCGCGCATCCGTTCGCGAAACCATTCCGACCAGCGCGCGACGTGTTCATCCACAAGATCGAGATGTTCCGAGACCGGGCCCGCAATTTTCCCAAAATGCGGTAGATAGAGATTCGCGGCGTTTAGTCTGCGAATTTTTGCGATCGATTCCCGCCACGATTCAACGTGCAGCTCCGGCGGAACGAATGGGGGAATCGGCGGCCCGTTGCCGATGCGAACGCCTGCGATGTCGCCGCCGAAAACATTGTCGTCCCAATGATAAACATGATGATGACTGGCGTGGCCCGGCGTGGCGACGGCGCGAATTTCAAACGGCGGCACGCGCACAATTTCATTGTCTTCCAGAATTTTGACGCGCTCCGCTGGGACCGGCGCGATCCGGCCCCAAAGACGTTGCATGTCGTCGCCGAAGATGCGCGTGGCCGACTCGACCAACTTTGCCGGATCGATTAAGTGCGGCGCGGCCCGCGGATGAACGTAAACAGTCGCGGTTTTGGAAAATCGCCAGGCTGCGCCCGCGTGATCGAAATGAATATGGCTCAAAAAAACATGGCGAACATTCTCCGGCTCCGAGCCGGATTGGCGGAGAGCAGCAACGACGTTTTCATAACTTGATTCAGGGCCGGTATCGAAGAGCGCGATCCCATCGTTCGTCTCGAGCGCGGTCGCAGCAACGATACCGGCGCGACCGAGTTGGCGCGTGTCGAGAATGTGAATCTTCACGCGTGAACGTTTTTTGACGCGGCCACGATGTAAGCGGATTTGGGAATCGCGAAGCCATTGCCTTTGGCGCATGGCTGCACCGCTTTTTCAATCGCTGCTTGGATTTTGCGAAGTACTTCCGGCGTTTGCCGCGCCAGAAGTCCGGCGGTGCGAACGCCGGCGTTTAGTTCGGCATCGAAAACGAATCGCGCAGTCGGCACGTTCCATTCGATGCGGTGGAGCTTGAAAGTTATTGATGCGCCATCGAACCCCGCGCGCTCGAGCGCTTTGCGAAATTCTTCCTCGCTCTCAAATAGATAATGCGGTGGCCCCGGCGGAAGATCGACATCGAGGTTCGCGTGCGCCCGAATCGCGTCGTCCACCAGTTTCACAAAAGGGTTCTCTGAAATCTTCGCCCAGGTGGTGAAAGCGAATCTGCCGCCGGGCTTGAGAACACGAGTGGCTTCCACACAGGCGCGCGTTGGATTCGCGAGGTGCAGCAATGC
>JALYKJ010000288.1 GCA_030774845.1 Verrucomicrobiota bacterium | reverse complement strand
GACCAACGTGCTCGCGGTCGACGACCTGAAACGACGCGTTCAACTCGAGATCGTTCCGATGATCGCGACCGAGCGCGCGGTCGCGGACGCGCTCAGCGGCGTGCACGGGGCCGGCAACATGGGCCAGGTGATGAAGAAGGTCGCGGAAGAAGCCGCGCAGACCGCCGAGGGAGTCGAAGTGCAGGCGCACAAGCGCGAAGAGATCGACCTCGACCGTCTGGCGCACGACAGCGAAGACGCGCCCGTCATCAAGATCGTTAATTTGATTCTGGCCCAAGCGGTGAGGGAGAAGGCGTCAGACATTCACATCGAGCCGTTTCATAACACGCTCAAGCTTCGTTACCGCATCGACGGCGAATTAATTCCAGCGGAGTCGCCGCCGAAAGCGTTGCAGCTCGCGATCACCTCGCGCATCAAAATTTTGGCCGGACTGAACATTGCGGAGCGGCGCATTCCGCAGGATGGCCGGTTCCGGATTCGTGTTCTTGGGAAAGAAATCGATCTGCGTATCTCGATCCTGCCGACGGCGCATGGCGAGAAAATCGTCATTCGTATCCTCGATAAATCGTCCCTGACCGCGAGCATCGACCAGATGGGCATGGATCAGGACACGCTGTCCAAGTTCAAGAAGGCGATCGACGCGCCGCATGGAATGATTCTCGTCACCGGTCCGACCGGTTCCGGTAAAACCACCACGCTGTATTCGGTGCTGCACGAACTGAACAGCCCGCAATACAACATCGTCACGGTCGAAGATCCGATCGAGTACGAGATGATGGGAATCAATCAGGTCGCGGTGCGCAGCGACATCGGACTCGATTTCGCTTCCGCGTTGCGTTCGATCCTGCGTCAGGACCCCGACATCGTGATGGTGGGCGAAATTCGCGACAACGAAACCGCGGACATCGCGGTGAAAGCGGCGCTGACCGGTCACCAGGTGTTGAGCACACTGCACACCAACGACGCCGCCGGCGCCATCACGCGTCTGGACGACATGGGCATCGAGCCGTTTTTAATTTCCAGCTCAATCTTGATGACGTGCGCGCAACGACTCGTTAGGCGCGTCTGCACGAATTGTAAGGAAGAATTCGTGCCCGAACCGGAATTGATTAAGAAGCTCGCGCTCGCCGAAAAGAAAGGCACGGTTTTTTACCAGGGAACCGGGTGCGACCGCTGTAAGGGGCGCGGTTATCTCGGTCGTGCGGCGTTGATTGAAGCGCTGCCAGTGAGCGAGGCGATCCGGCGTTTGATCATCAAACGCGCTTCGGCCGCGGTGATCAAGAACCAGGCGGTCACCGAGGGAATGAAAACTTTGCGGATGGTGGGAGTTGAGAAAGCGCTCGAGGGCGTGACCACGCTCGAAGAAATCTGGCGAGTAACGGCGGAGGACCGTTAATCACAATGACGATTCCGTTCCTCGATCTTTTCAAGAAACTTACCGGGCGCGCCACATCCGTGACCACGGAAAGGGCCGCGCCTGCCGCACCGGCGCGAGTGGTCAAAAAACCTGCGGGCGAACGGTTGAGCAAAACCGTATTGCCGCACGCGACGCGCTCTTTCTCGCCGCCGGATCCGTTTCGGAGCGCGGCCGGCGCAACTTCCGCGCGGACGAGCATGCCGCCGCTTGAACTCGGCGCCCGCAAAATCACCGCGTCACCAAGAAAAGCTCAATCGGGTCATCTGCCGCCGGCGCTTGCGCGCGCACTCGAACCGAAACTGGAGCGCGCCATCTCGTTGCGGATAGCAGATTTCATCGATGGCGTCCCGGCTGGTTATATTAAACCGGTCGAGATTCTCGACGCGGCCGCGCGCGTTTCGTTAAAAGCTTCTGAGATTGAGAAAGGAATGGCGGAGAAGAATCCGACTATTTCGCTTCCCAGTCTTTACCAGCAAGTGCCGGAAATTTTCCTGTGCGGCGTCCGACCGGACGACGACAGGCGTGTTGCGCTCCCGTATGAGAAAGTGCTCGACCAATTCCAGAGTGCGCACGTCCGCGAAGATCAGATGCACGATCCGGCCGTTCCCCAACTCGACACGCCGATTTTGAAAGCGACGATCCAGGATTCGACGCGTTTCGGAACCAAACTCGAGCCGCTCGAAACTTCAGCGTTTCCGGCCGTGCCGATGACACCGGCAACCGCGGAATCGATTGCGGCCGCCGAACCGGAAGCGACCGCGCAACAGGCGACAAGATCGACATCATCTGGTCACCCTGTTATTTCACTTAATTCGCCCGGGCTCAAACCGAAGAGCGAGCCGCCGCTTCCGAGCCGGACTGGCTTTAAAATCCCTTTTGATACTTCGCCGAATGGAACGGGTGCGTCCGCATCCGAGAGAGTTCCAGCCTCTAGCGGGCCGCCCGTTCCAACTCCTTTACCGTTTACGCCCGAGCTGGCGAAAATCGCATTTCACCCGCCGGCCGAAAAGCCCGTGGCGCCACCGGCGAAAACGCCGGCGAAGCCGCTTGTCTCGAAGGCCGATGCAATTTCTGCGCCAGCGAAAGAGGAGACGCCGATCACTCTCTCGTTGAAAGCGGTGCTACAAAATCTGCCCGCCTTCCAATTGAATGGAGATGTCGCCGCCGTTTCAGATGAAGAGCGGCTGACGTTACCGCTCGCGCTGATCGAGACGCAGCTGGCCAGCGGCCGGATATCGATTCCACCCGATGTTTTCCAGGCGGCGTTGCCGGAAAAACATCGCAACTTGTTTGAGATCGATGAAGCCCGGACAGCGGTGGCGTTGCCACTCGAAGAAGTGCTGAAGAATCTGCCGGCCACGGTATTAAAACTTCGCGACGATCAAGAAGGCTTCGCGTTCGATACGGATTTCGAGACGCCGTTCTCGATCAAAGCAAAAGAGGACGCGCAACGCTTCGCAGCCGTCAAGGCGCCGGGGGAAAAAATTTCCGACAAAGAGCAAGTGGCTGTCGAACCCAAGGTCGAGATCGCGTCTGTCGCCGAGAAAAAGATTGATCCGAAAGAAGTGGTTGCTCAAACGACCGCGTTGGCGGGCGTGAAAGGATGCGCGATTATTTTTTCCGACGGTTTGAGTTTGGCCGGAGAATTGCCTAAGGAAATTGCAGCCGAAGGCTTGTGCGCGATGGCGCCCGCGATTCTGGAACGGATCTCTCAGCATGTGCGCGAGACGAAGCTCGGTTCGCTGGTGGCGGTCACGCTCTACACGAGCGGCTCGGCGATGAGTTTTTTTGCGCTAGGGAACATTTGCCTAACGGCGTTGCACGCTGAGGGCTCACTGCCGCCACAGACCCGAACACAAATTGCCGAACTGGTGGAGAAACTTTCGCTCACTTACGCGCAGCCGGAGACCCCGCATGTCGATCATTAATTACGCGAGCCGCGAGATTCAGTTCAAAATTGTTTATTATGGTCCGGCGTTGTGCGGCAAGACAACGAACCTGAATTATATCCATCAGCGGATTAATCCGCTGAATCGCGGCGATCTGGTCTCGCTCGCCACCGCCACAGAGCGCACGCTTTTCTTCGATTTCCTTCCGCTGAACGCGGTCGTAATCAAAGGGTTCGTGACCAAGTTTCAGCTCTACACCGTCCCCGGTCAGGTGATTTACAACGCCACCCGGCAACTGGTTTTGCGCAGCGTGGATGGAATTGTTTTCGTAGCCGATTCGCAGTGGGAAAAAATGGAGGAGAACGTTGAGAGCTTCAAAAACCTCAGCGACAACCTCGCGCTTCAGAACATGGTGCTCGAAGAACTCCCGTGTGTGCTCGAATACAACAAGCGCGACCTTCCGAACATCGCGCCGGTCAATTACATGGAATACGTTTTGAACAACCGGAAGAAACGACTGCAAAGTTTTGAAGTCATTTCCAGCACCGGGCAGAACGTATTCGCCGCATTAAACGGGGTCTCGCAGGTTCTGCTGCACAAATTCAGCAAGCAGAGCGAAGCGGCACAAAACGCGCTATTGCCGGTGGCGATTCCGGTTGAGCCAACCGCAGGGCAAACGCAAAAGCTTTCCGCATGAACGCGATTCCGGTTCTAACAATCGAGGATGTCGCGGCGCTCGATGGCGTGCTCGGTGATTTTTTAAAGAAAACCGAGTCTGATCTCACGGTCGTTATTGACCGCGGTGGAAACGTGATTTCGCAGTGCGGAGACATGGACGCAATGGATGTAACCGTGATTGCCGCGCTTGCCGCAGGTTCGTTTGCCGCCACCCGTGAGCTCGCGCGCCGCATCGGCGAAGTGGAGTTCAACGCGCTCTATCATCAAGGCAATGGCAATCACATGTTCATGAATTCGGTCGATGACGAGACGATCATGATCACCGTTTTCGGTTCGCGGACCACGGTTGGGCTGGTGCGTTTTTATTCCACCGCCACCGCGCAAAACGTTGCTGGAGTTCTTAAATTGCTCCGGCGTACCGCGCACGGACTTTCTTTCGACGCGAAAGACATTTCGGCGGCGCCGGTTTTTGTCGATCGTCCGTAAGACTGCGGATTGAGGGCCGCAGGGCTTCTCTTTCTCTTCCCTTAACCTTGATCTCGTATCTTCCCAAGACGAAGAGGAAGAGGTAACGGAAGATTATAAAGCAGAAAAGGGACGGACCTTTCGATCCGCCCCCTCCCTGCCTACGAGCTTCTCCTAGCTCTTGTTTTGGGAAATCAATGCCCTGATGAGTTTTGCGAGACCACTTCGTTGAGTTTGAAGATGGGCAGAAACATGGCGATCACGATGCCGCCGACGATCACGCCCAGGAAAACGATCAGCAACGGCTCGATTAAAGAGGTGAGGGCATCGAGCATCGCTTCGATTTCTTCGTCCCAGAAATCGGCCATTTTCTCGAGCATGTTGTCGATCTTGCCGGTAGCTTCACCGGCCGAGACCATTCGCAGAAGCATCGGCGGGAAGATCGATTTCTTCGACATCGCGACCGACAGATTGTCCCCTTTTTCAACGTCTTCGCTAACTGACTTGATGCTTTCTTCGATGACGTGATTGCCAGCGGAACCGCCGACGATATCGAGCACTTCCAGAATTGGCACACCGCTACGGATGAGCTGGGCGAACGTGCGCGCAAAACGCGACATGCAAATCTTGTGCACCAGCGGCCCGAACACCGGCAGCTTCAATTTCCAGCGGTCGGCAAATTGCTTACCGTGCTTGGAGCGCAGAAAGGTACGGATTCCGAAAAACAGGGAGCCAATTCCAAGCAGGAGGAAATACCACTCGCCGCGGACGAAATCGCTCACGTCGATCAGGAACTGGGTCGGGGCAGGCAGCTTGGCGCCGAAATCTTTGAAAATCTCGCCAAAGATCGGCACAACGCGGACGATCAAAAACGTAGTGATGGCGAATGCGATGCAAACCACGATGACCGGATAGGTCATGGCTGATTTGACTTTCTTTCGCAAACGCGCGCTGGCTTCAAGAAATCCGGCAAGGCGTTCCAAAATTTCCGCGAGCAAACCGCCGCTTTCGCCCGCTTTCACCATGCTAACGAAGAGTCGGTTGAAAACGCGCGGATGCTTCGCGATCGATTCATGAAATGTCTCGCCGCCTTGGACGCGTGTCGTTACGTCGCTGACGACATGGCGCAAACTGCGCTGGCGCTTGGGATCGCATTGGTCGTAAAGCGCGGTCAATCCTTGGACCAATGAAATGCCGGCCTCGATCATCGTGGCCAGCTGGCGGGTAAAAAGGACCAGATCGGTCTCTTTCACCGTCCAGGTTTTTTTGCGGGTTTTGCCGGCGACGGCTTTCTGTTGGAGCGACAAAACCATCAGGCCGCGACTCATCAGACTGGTGACGGCGTTGTCTTCGTTAAGTGCGTCTTGGATGCCGGAGACGATGCGGCCGGAGGCGTCTCGAGCTTGGTAGGCAAAGGTGATCATCGTATAATTTCTATAATCAATAAAGCACCTATAATGCCACCGCCTTGCCTTCTCCCTTTAATCCCTCAAACTAGCCACGTAATGCCCGTCGCTTGCGACCTCTATCAACCCTTCCCCGATCTCTTTGTTTGGCAGTATTACGACGCTGCGGTAAAGGCTGAACTCTGCTCCAGCGCGATCCTGGCCTCCGGAAAAATTTACCTTGTCGATCCAATCCTGCTGGAGGTTTCTCAACTTGACCGGCTTCGCCGGAAAGCGGCCCCGGCTGGCGTCATCGTTACGAACGCCAACCATGCGCGCGCCTCTGCTTACTATTCGAAAGAGCTTTCGGTGCCGATTTTGGCGCAGCGTGGCAGTTTTCACGGTAAGAAGCCGCCGCAGTTTGAGGAGATCTCCGGTGGTACAGAAATTCGCGATGACCTGGAGGTAATTGCGATCGAAGGCGCCGTCGCGGGCGAAATCGCACTGTACCATCCTCTAAAGGGCGGAACGATTATCCTCGGCGACGCGTTGATTAACTTCGACCCTCCGGGTTTCGCGGTTCTTCCCCGGAAATATTGCCTGAACGAAAAGCAACTGCGTCGGTCGCTCCAAGAACTTCTGACTCGCCAAGCAGAGCGAATGCTATTTGCGCACGGCACGCCAATTCTTTCCGGTGCCAATGCGCGTTTGCGACGCTTGCTGGAAAGTGCTTCCTAGGTCGCTGTGTGAATTTGGAAGATCGACATCTTCGGAGCGAGATACGATCGGGCAGTGCGCTGGAGCGCTTTCTTCGATTGATTCGATTCTCGCACACAATTTTCGCGCTGCCGTTTGCTCTTGGCGCGCTCGTGGTAGCGGCGAACGGCCTGCCCTCAGCTCGTACATTACTTCTGGTCTTGTTCTGCATGGTTTCTGCGCGCACCGCGGCGATGCTTTTCAATCGCTTCGTTGATTGGTCGCTTGATCAACGCAATCCGCGCACGGCTTCAAGGCATTTGCTTCTCTCAAAATCGGCCGTTGGCGGATTGCTCGTTGTCAGTTCAGTCGTGTTCTTGGTATCAGCCGCTGCGATCAATTGGTTGACGTTCGTGCTCTCGCCGTTCGCGCTCGCACTCGTGTTCTTTTATTCGCTGACCAAGCGTTTCACCGCTGCGACCCATTTCTTTCTTGGGTTGGCGCTCGCTATTTCTCCGATTGGCGCCTGGATCGCCCAACGAGGAAATATCGACCTTCCACCATTCGTTCTGGCCCTCGGAGTTATCTGTTGGGTGGCCGGATTCGATCTGATCTACGCGACTCAGGATTTTGATTTCGATCAACGCGAAGAAATTCGCTCGCTCGTGGTAAAACTTGGTATCGCGCGTAGTCTTCGGCTCGCGCAATTGCTCCACCTGTTGCTGCTTGCCGCGCTAATCGGCTTCGGCTTTGTAGCGAAGCTCGGACCGATTTATTTTTGGGCGATGCCATTGGTCGCAGCTGCTCTGATTTACGAACATCGAAGCGCGCGATCGCTCGATGTCGCCGGCATCAATCGGGCGTTTTTTCAGAGCAACGCTTTTGTCAGCGCTGTTTTTTTGGTCGCAGTTTTGCTGGATCGGCTGACCTGAAAAATGCCAGTCCGGCTCGGACTCACATCGCGTTCAATTGCGCGACCCGTTTCTCGTGCCGGCCGCCTTCAAATGGCGTTTCCAGCCAAACCTGCACAATTTTCAAGGCGAGATCTTCGGGAATCATGCGCTGGCCGATGGAAAGAACATTAGCGTCGTTGTGCTGACGTGAAAGACGCGCGGTTTCTTCGTTCCAGCAAAGCGCGCAACGAACGCCGTGAACCTTGTTCGCGGCCATCGCTTCACCGTTGCCCGATCCGCCGAAAACGATTCCTCGCTCGCATTCGCCGCGCGCGACCGCTTCCGCCGCCGGGCGAATGAAAAGGGGATAATCCACCGGATCTTCGCTGAAAGTGCCGTAGTCTTTCACCTCGTGACCGAGCGAAGTGAGGAGTTCCTTCACCTTTTCCTTGTAACGAAAACCGGCATGATCGGTGCCGAGTGAAATTTTCATAGTTCGTAGCTCTCAGTTAACGAGAGCAATTATCGTTGTCGAGCACAAGCCATCTGTCATGTCGAGTCCCGCCGTCGCGGGAAGACATCTCTTACTATTTCTGGGCTGATTGAAGTAAGTTGAGAGAAATATCTAGAGATTGAACTCGTTCGTCTCCCGACTCTCTCGCCGCTACCCTCGCGGCGCAACCGTCCATGTCGCTCGTCCCACTCGCTCCATTCCTCCGCCCCGGTCGGAATGACAAAATGCTAGCTCCCGTGCAGCTTCGCCATCTGGCTCCAGATCTCGCGTTCGCGCTCCGACAATTTTTTCGGAATGTCTATTTGCGCGACCACATAAAGATCGCCGCGTTTGCCGGAAACACCGGGCAGACCGCGTTCGCGTAAACGAAACCGCTGACCGCCTTGCGTGCCAGGTGGAATCTTCAAGCGGACATTTCCTTCGAGTGTCGGCACTCTTAGTTGCGTCCCGAGCGCCGCTTGCCATGGCGCGATCTTCACCTCGTGGATGAGATCGCTGCCCTCTACTAAAAACTCTGGATGTTTCGCCAGGCGCACCCGCAGAAAAAGGTCGCCACTTTTTCCGCCGCGGGCGCCGGCTTCTCCCTGGCCAGCGAGGCGGATTCGCTGACCTTCATGAACGCCGCGCGGAATTTTGACCTGATAATTTTCGACTTTATTGGAGCCAGCGCGACGCAACGAAACCGTGCGTGTCGATCCGTGCAGCGCTTCTTCAAGCGTGACCAAAATGTCGGCTTCGACATCGGCTCCGCGTTCGGCCGTTGCTTCGCGTCCGCCGAATCCGCCGAAAGCCGAACGACCACGCCCGCCGCCGAAAAAAGCTTCGAAGAAATCGCTGAACCCGGTGCCTCCGAATTCAAATTGGACGCCGCCGCCATCGCCGCCCCATTGATAAAATCCTCCGCCAGGTTGACCACTCCACTGCGGTGGCGGCTGGAAACCGCCCGGTTGGTTCCAATCGGCGCCGAGCTGATCGTATTTCTTGCGCTTCTCCGGATCGCTCAGGACTTCGTAGGCTTCATTGATCTGCTTAAATTTTTCCTCGGCGACTTTTTTGTCCTTGGCGACGTCGGGATGATATTTGCGCGCCAGTTTTCGAAACGCGCTCCGGATCTCGTCCTCCGTTGCCGTTTTGGAAACGCCGAGCGTTTCGTAATAATCTCTGAACTGCACTGCCATCGAGCCTCAACCTTGTGCCGCCGTGCAATTCGCGCAACCTTCTCGCACAGTGCGCGAGCTCGGAAAATTCCTGGTGATGATCGGTGCGATTGTCATTTTGCTGGGCGCGATTTTGTGGAGCGGCTTTGCTCCCAAATGGCTGGGGCACTTACCGGGCGACATTCGGATCGAGCGCGAACACTCCGCTTTTTATTTCCCAATCGTCACCTGTATCATCATCAGCATCGTGCTGAGCGTGCTCTTCTCGATCTTTCGACGCTGATGCCAGCGTCGGCGAAACAGCTCGCTTTAGGTCGACATGTTGCGCGGTTGGTTCGCTGCCGGCGTTGTCCGCGAATGAGATCGGCGCCGGTGTCCGGTGGCGCGGTTGTCAGCGAGGTAATGTTGATTGGACAGGCGCCCGGCCCGCGCGAGCCCACTTTGAAACGCCCATTTGCCCACACGGCTGGGCAGACACTTTTCCGCTGGTTCGAGCAATTTTGCGGAATAAACGAAGCCGCCGTTAGATCGACAATTTATTTCGCGGCCGTTTGCCGCTGTTTTCCCGGCAAGTCATCCAGCGGGACCGATCGCGTGCCGGCACCGGACGAAATTCGCAATTGTTCGTCCTGGATGAACGAAGAGATCAAAATTCTGAGGCCGCGTCTCATTATTCCGATCGGGCGATTGGCGATCGCGCAATTCATCGAGTGCACGAAATTAGAGGAGATTATCGGTCGCAAGTTTCGCGCGCACCGCGCCGGACACATCTTCGATCTCATTCCGCTGCCGCATCCTTCCGGCGCTTCACCTTGGCATAAAATTCCGCCGGGAAAACAGTTGCTCGAGAAAGCGATGCGCAAAATCGCGCGCCATCCAGCCATCCGTGCGCTAAAAAAACCAAACAAATTTGGAAGCCAGGAATCCAGGAACTAACTCGGATTTCGATCACTCTTTTCTTGGCTTCCTGGTTTCCAGATTCATCTTCTTGCGATGACATTGCACGTCCCAAGCCGCGCTGAAATTCCCGAGTCCGACAAATGGGATCTGGCGCATCTGTTCGCCGACGTCGGCAAATGGCAGGAAGATTTTAGGTGGGTGCAGCAAACCTATCCGCGAATCAAAGAGTGGAGGGGTAAACTCGGCGCGTCGGCCAAAAATCTCCTGGAGTGTTTGGAATTTGAGAAGGAACTCGATCTAAAACTCGAACGGCTTTATCACTTCGCCTCGCTCCAGCTGGCGGAGGACAGCGCCAACACTGAATATCTCGCGCGGGTCGGACAGATCAAAAATTTGCTGACCAAAATCGCCGAGGCCTTCGCATTCGTCGTTCCCGAAATTCAAGCGATCGATGACGAAACGTTCGCGAAGTGCATTGTCGATCCAGCGCTGACTGATTGGCGGATCAAGTTGCACAAAATTCGCCGACTGAAGCCACACGTGCTCTCAGAGCCGGAGGAACGCATTCTCGCGCTGGGCGCTGCGGCGTTGAGCGGCTATGACGATACGTTTTCGCAGCTGACCGATGTGGACATGAAGTTTGGTGTGCTGGTCGACGACACCGGCCGCGAAAAACCGCTTACCCAAAGTTCGTTCAGCTCGTTTTTGGTGAAACACGATCCCGAACTCCGCAAACGCGCATTCGAGCAGTTCTATACCGAGTTCCAAGACCACCAATATACGCTTGCCAGTTCGCTCGCGTATTCGGTGAAAGCCGACGTGTTTCGCGCGCGCGCCCGAAATTATTCTTCGTCGCTCGAAGCCGCCTTGTTTCCAGACGATGTGCCTGGTGCGGTTTATGAGGGATTGATTCAATCTGTTCGCGCGAATTTGGCGCCGCTATTTCGCTATTTCGAATTACGCCGGCGCGTGCTCGGTTTGAAGGAGCTTCATCACTACGACACCTACGTGCCGATGGTGGCTGAAATTCAGACGCACATTTCGTTCGATCAAGCGGTCGAGCACGTGGTCGCCGCGTTGCAACCGCTTGGCAAAGAATACGTCGATGTTTTGGAAAGCGGTCTGCGCGGCCGTTGGTGTGATCGTTACGAAACGAAAGGCAAACGCAGCGGCGCATTTTCGTCCGGAAGTTACGGCGCGCCTCCTTACATCCTGATGAATTACAAGGAAGACGTCTTTACCGATGTTTACACGCTCGCCCACGAGGCCGGCCACTCGATGCACACCTGGTTCTCGCAAAAATCGCAGAAGTACCAGGATTACGATTATCCGATTTTTCTCGCCGAAGTAGCGTCGACCTTCAATGAAGAATTGCTCACGTATCATCTGCTCAAGCAAACGCGCGATCCGAAAATGCGCACTTACATCATTAATCGGCAAATCGACGACATTCGCGGCACATTGTTCCGGCAGACGATGTTCGCCGAATTTGAGAAGGTCATCCACGAGGTTGAGGAAAGCGGCGACGCGCTGACATTGGATGTCTTCAAGTTGGAATACCACAAACTACTCACCGCTTATTTCGCAGAAAATTTCGCGCTTGATCCTCAGCTCGATTTGGAATGTCTGCGTATCCCGCAT
>JALYKJ010000287.1 GCA_030774845.1 Verrucomicrobiota bacterium | reverse complement strand
GTGGCGCACCAATTCAAATAGGACTGTCGATCTTGGCGGTCGGAATATTTTCGATATTGAATGCCGAGGTTGTAAGGCGGTGACGTGACGACAAGATCGACCGCTTCCTTTCGCAGCCTGGCCATCGCTGCGACGCAATCCTCGAGACGCAGATCGAACCGGGTCACGGCAGAAAAGTGACTGAACAAATTCGATTCGTACAGGAGAAAGTGGCATCGGCATCCTGCCGACGATTAAACAGACCACGGGCTGGAAGCCCGTGCCACTTCGCTTATTGTCTAGGCGATGTCAGACAAGCCTTCCAAGCTGAAGATCGCAGATCGTGAATTTACTTCCCGCTTAGTGGTCGGGACGGGAAAGTTCGCCTCGAACGAACTAATGCGCGATGCGCTGATGGCGAGCGGCACCGAAATCGTGACGGTGGCGCTGCGGCGCGCCGATTTGTCCGGCAAGCACGATCCGTTCGCAAACATTTTGGATTTTATCGATCCAAAACGATTTCTACTTTTGCCAAATACAAGCGGGGCGCGCAACGCGGAAGACGCGGTGCGACTGGCGCGCCTGGCCGCGAGTGCCGGTTTGCCGACGTGGATCAAGCTCGAGATCCATCCCAACCCACGCTACTTACTGCCAGACCCGGTAGAAACCCTCGCCGCTGCAGAAGTTTTGGTGAAGGAAGGATTCACTGTGCTGCCATACATCAACGCCGACCCGGTGCTGGCCAAACGTTTACAAGATGTGGGCACAGCCACGGTCATGCCGCTGGGCTCGCCGATCGGCAGTAACCGCGGAATCGAAACACGCCCACAGATCGAGATCATTATTGAACAGGCGACCGTGCCGGTGGTTGTCGATGCCGGTCTGGGTGCACCGAGTCAGGCCGCGGAGGCAATGGAAATGGGAGCGGACGCAGTTTTGGTGAATACCGCCATCGCAATCGCGTCTGATCCGATCCGCATGGCGCAAGCATTCAAAAAGGCGATCGAGGCCGGCCGCGAAGCACACGAAATTGGTTTGGGCGAAAAGCAACGGACGGCTTCGCCGACGAGTCCCCTGACGACATATTTTTCGAGTGAGACGCAGTCCGACTGAAAAAAATTCCGCGCAACAATTCTATTTGCGTTGTGTTTAAAGGTGGAAATAGTCGCGCCCCCAAAAGCCCCCCGCGGCATCAAACTAGCTGCTCTCTTACTCAGATCTTAGGCCAACAGCGTTCCTCCCGAACTCTATGTTAAGACTGCGTTTTTCCATTCCGGCGCTTTTTGCCGCACTTTTATTTTTCAGTGGCGGTGGCTTTGGCCAGATGGCGACGAGCGGAGAGAACACCGTTGGTCAAACATCAATCGGCCAACATGGTGTCAGCCAGCGGACTGGCGACATCATGGCCAATCCCGCTGCTACCGCGCCGCGAAAGAACATCTACTTAAAGCGCGAGTTTGAGATTCCAGGTCGTGAACAGCGGCCACAGGATCCGGCTGCGCACTTTGATCGGCAGACTCCTCCAGGTCAAGGGCGAAGCGTGTCGACCATAACAACTTCATCGACGAGCATCAGTTCGGGACCGTACACGGCACAAACCATAGGAACGACTTTTGACGGCGTAACCGGCCCTACTCAAACGGGGGCTTTTCCACCGGACTCGATGGGCGCGGTCGGACCGTCCCAATTTTTTATTTTCGTCAATGGCCGGCTGAAGACTTTCAACAAGACAACTGGCCTGGCCGATGGCGCGCTGAACGCCGATCCGGATTTCTTTTTCTCGTCGGTCATGACGAGGGCAAACGTCAATTTCACAAGCGATCCGCAAATCCGCTATGACCGATTGTCCGGTCGCTGGATTCTATCGATTATCGACGTCCCGAGCAGCTCATCGACAAGCATTGGGGATACACCGAATCGCATCTTGATTGCGGTGTCGGACGGCAGCGTGATTACGGCAAACACGGTCTGGTCGATGTTTTACATCCGGCAGGACATGGTCGGCCGTACAAGCAGCAGCGGCGAGTTCCTGGATTACCCGTCGCTCGGTGTCGACAACAATGCTCTCTACATCGGCGGAAATATGTTTGGCGCCGCGTCTGGCAATTTCACCGGTACGTCCGCGTTTGTAGTGCGTAAGAGTTCGATTTTGAATGGCGGTCCAATCGTTGTAACGGCGTTTCGCGGCTTGATTTCTGGGGGCGATGGTCCGGACAGCCCGCGCGGTGTCGATAATTACGATCCGGCCGCTACCGAGGGATATATCATTGGACCGAGCGACAGCGCTTTTGGAAGACTCATCCTTCGTCGAATTAGTAATCCAAGCGGAACACCTAGCATCTCTTCAAACATTGCCATCACAGTTGACGCTACTGCGTTGCCGATGGCGGTTAGCGCCAGCGGAACAAGTGGGCAGCTCGATGCACTCGACGATCGTCTTTTCGCCGCGCATATTCGCAATGGCAGGTTGTGGACAGCCCACAACATCGCCGTCGACGCTACCGGAGTGGCGACCAGCGGCTCTGGTGCTCGCGATGCGGTGCGCTGGTACGAGCTGAGTGTGCCAGTTGGATCCGGGACACCTACTGTCGCCGAGTCAGGCACGATTTACGATCCGACAT
>JALYKJ010000286.1 GCA_030774845.1 Verrucomicrobiota bacterium | reverse complement strand
ATCAAACCCGCGTTGTTAAGAGCTAGTTCCATGCCTCTGAAATTTTGTCCGCGGGTGCGCACGCGCGGCATTTATGAAGCGCGATTACGATCAAGAATCACCTAATTTTGCTTGGCCGGAAGCGCCGCGACCGAAGCGGTGGCGACGCTCAGGTCAAAGCCGCGTTCATGCAATTGGCTAAAATTTGAATTGATCGCTGCCGCGAGGACAGAACTTCCGAATGGATCGGAGATCCGGGCGGAGTCCTGGCGTTGTCCGTCGACCTTGAACGAGAGCCGGACAAATTTTGTATCCACGCCCAACATCGAGAATTTAAAGAGGCGCTTGTGGACAAATGGGACGATTCCATCCACTTCGGTCCATTTGGGGCTATCTGGCGGAAGAGGTGAATCCGAAACGGCGATGCGTAATTCGCCGCAGGCGGCCGCATTTTCGTTTAGAAAAGTAAAGCGATCGCGCGGCGCATTTTTTGGTAACTCAATAATAAAAGTCGTTTCGCCTTCTCTCAGAACGCAGCTGATGGTGTCGTTGTCGACGAACGACGCCGTCGGTTCGTGGACGGCGGGATTGGCCGCGCTCAACGAAGAGAATTGCCCGTCCGGCGCGATGTATTCGATTTGGGCACGTTTGCTCGCCGGACTATCGGCATAGCAGCAATTATTGGCAGCAACAAATCCGCCAAAAGCGATCGCCGAAATAAGCAAGAAAATCCTGACCGACCGGGCCGTAATTAGCTGTGAGCCGCAACCCATGCGAGCATTCACAGCTTACAGCGGGCCATGCAGGCCAATTTCGCGGTCAAGATCGCATCGCGTCAGTGTCCGACCATGCCCGCCTTTTTTCCATTTTTCCAATGACGGCGGATAACAAGATTCCTGCGATTTCGCTTGCCTTGAGAGGGTGTTTTCTCGTAAAAGCGTCTCCCCAAAAAACTGATACCGACACAAGAAATTACGATCTTGGGCCGAAGACGAGCGTTTTCGAATCGGCGTGCGTCACCCGGCCCGGGATGTTTGAATCACCGATAGTGGTACTACAACTGCTGAACCGTAACCTGACCAACCTGCCTATGAGTCGTCGCCGTGCTATATCCTTACGCTGCGGTCAGTTGTGTGCATCGGCCACGCTTTTGTTCGTGGTGTCGATGTTGGTCGCGACCGCGGGTGTTTATGGGCAGGACGCCGTGCGCCCGTCATTGGCCGGACAGCAAGCCTCAGATGCCAGGCAGGAGGATGTCTCTCGCATTCCGTACAATTTGCTCCTGGGCCCGGTTCGCTTTCGAGTGGGTGCGAGTGTTAGCGCGGAATACAACGACAACGTTAACTACGCCGAAACTAATACGCAGGATGATTTTATTATTACCCCAAACCTGTCTCTAGACGCGATCTGGCCAATCACCCAGCTCAACACCCTGCGCCTTGATCTTGGCATTGGATACTCCTTCTATCTCGATCATTCCCAATACAATACCGACAGTATCTTAATTGTGCCAAAATCGCAGATCGCTTTCGATATTTTCGTCAGCGATTTCCGCATCAACATCCACGATCGGATGCAACTGCAGCAGGACCCGATTCAAGAGGGAGCCCTAAGCAACGTGTTAGACTATGGCCGTTTTGAAAACACCGCCGGCATTTCCGTCTTGTGGGATCTAAACAAGCTCCTCTTTCAGGTCGGCTACGACCATTATAATTTCGTCTCCACCACCACCGCCTTCGATTATTTGAACCACAACTCGGAAATCGTTAGTGGTTCGGCCGCCTTTATTGTCACACCGACGATCACGGTCGGGGCCGAAGGCAACGCTGTCTTTACGCGCTATGACCAAAGCGTGCTCAATGACAACGAAGATTATAGCGTCGGCGGTTTTATCGAGACCGAAATCACCAACAATCTAAAGGTCCGGGCGGCTGGTGGGTATCAGTGGATCGATTTCGATCATAATTTCGTCACCTTTCCTTTCGGTCCGTTTGTCTTTGTCGTGCCGGACCACAAGAACTTGGAAGATTACTACGTCAACGGGTTGATCGGACATCGAATCAACGCGACGATCAGTCAGACCCTCAGTGCGGGGCACGAGAACCAGCTCGGTATAAACTCAAATTACATCACGCTAAACTATGTCCGTCATACCCTGAGCTGGAACCTGATCCGCAACACCCTTCTTTCGACCGAATTTTTCTTTGAAGACGCCAAGGAGTCCGGCGGGTTCGCCGGCTTTGCCAGTGGCCAATTAGGCACGCCTGAACATTTCCAGCGCATAGGTGGCGCAATCACTGTCGGCTACCAGTTGACGCCCCATGTCACGCTGGGTGCGCGTTATCAGGGAACGAGCAAAGATTCCAACCTGTTGTTGCGCGATTACAATCAGAACCGCATTTCTGTTGACGGCACATACAGTTTCTAAAAAGCGCAAAAGGGGTAAATTGGGGGTTAACATGAGAGTCTGTTTGTATGCATTGGTCGCTGCTGCCTGCGTCCTTTCGACCGACTGGACATTGGCGCAGGACCTGACCAGCCCGGCGCCTGCCACGCCGAGGCCGCCTTCGTCCGACCAGCCTTCCACTGCGACCAGTACCGTGATGCGGACAAACTCCATGGCCGTGCTGGATGACAAAAAGAAGCTCGGATCGAACGATTACGTGAGCTTCAGAGTAGTTGAAGATCGCGACAATGATTCGCAACGCTTGCGGGTCAACGACAACGGTGAGTTAGAGGTCCCTTATGTGGGACTTGTGCCCGCCCGCGGTAAATCGTGCAAGGAACTTGCTTACACGATCAAATCGCTGCTGGAAAAAGAATATTATTATCACGCGACCGTGATTTTGGCGGTCGACCGGGTCAGTGAAAAATCGCGAGGTCGAATTTACGTTTACGGCTCAGTTAAAGGGCAAGGACCACAGGAAATTCCGGCCGATGAAAGTTACACCGTCAGTAAAGCGATCATTAAAGCCGGGGGTTTCGGGGACTTCGCTAATAAACGTAAGGTGAAACTGACTCGTAAGACCGGTCAGGAATTTACCGTGGATCTCAAACGTGTGATTGAAGAAGGAAAAACCGAAGAAGACGTAGAGCTTCAGCCCGATGACCAGATCTACGTACCGCAGCGCTTGATTAACATGTAGTATGCCGGCATCCACAGCTCCTAAAAACCTTTCTACCTCCTGGTCGACCGCTTTCATCACGCGACTGCACCGCTACAAATCGCTCTTCCTGCGACGCTGGTGGATTCCGGTCTTAACAATCTGTCTCGGGCTGTTTGTGGAGGCATTCCTGATTTATCAGACGCCGCCGTCGTATCAGTCCACCAGTAAAATGATGATGGCCGGTAAGTTGAATATCGCTCAAGGCGCCGTTTACAGCGAAGACGCCGTGAATTTCTACGGCACACAAATTCAACTGATGCAAAGCGCTGAAGTTCGACGTAGCGCCGAATCGCTCGTTCGCTCAGCCCATCCCGAATTGCAGCCGGTCCCGGTGGAGATCTTCATCATTCAAAAACCGCGCACATCGATTTTCGATCTTTCTGCTATTGGCAGCGCGCCCGATTACACCCAGGCCTATTTGAATGCGGTCATGCAGAAGTACCTCGATTTCAAACGAGGCATGCGTGAGGACCGCGGCCACGAAGTTACCACCGGCATCACCGAGCAGCTTATCCAAGTGGAAAAAGATTTGCGCAACAGCGAAGACGAAATGCTCGACTTCCAGAAGCAGAACAATATCGGCTTCATTCAGGAAGAGGGAAACAGCGCCGCCGCTTACCTGGTTAAATTGAATCAACAATATGCTCAGCTCAAAACTGAGTACGACTTGCTCAACCTTCTCGATCTCGATCAAAACCTCGACCGGGCGCAAAATAAAACCGAAACGGCGACGAGTAATCAGTCAGTTGAAAACGGTGGCTTGCCATTTTCCGACGTCGGTCCCGAAGCCGACTATCTAAAGGCGAAGCAACAGGTCCAGCTTCTCAAGGCCGAGCGCGACACCCTCGCTAGAGATTTGCGGCCGAATCACCCAAAGATCATCAAGCTCAATGATGAAATCACCAAGCAGGACAAGTTGATCGAGCTTTTCCGTGCGGACACTCTCGAAAAACTGAAGACGCGACGCGAATCCATCGGCAAGCAGATGGAAAATCTTCAGGCCAACATCAAGGAATGGGAAGCCAAGGCGCTCGATCTCAGCCAGCGCCTCGGCCAGTTCAATCGAATTAAAGGCAAAGTCGACCGCCTCAAAACGCTCTACGATCGCCTCACCAACAATCTCAAGGATATCGATGTTTCCCAAGTTGTCGGTAGCGAAGATCAAGTCTCGATCATGGAAATGGCGACAGCGCCAATTTCAGTTCGACCGGGTCTGATCAAGAGTCTGCTGATCGGATTCGGGATCGGTGCGCTTGCCGGATTGGCGATTCTCATTCTGCTTGATCGCATCGACGACCGGATGGCGTCGTTCAGCGAATTTCAACATCACTTTTCCGAAAACGTGCTCGGCCAAATTCCGAAGGAGAAAACCAAGGGCACAGTCGACCTGCTCCAACCCGACGACACGCGCCACGTCTTCGCCGAATCGTATCGCAATATTCGTTCGTCCATTTTCTTCATGCCTTATGAGGGCCCGCGACCAAAAAGCTTTTTGGTCACGAGCGCAGTTCCAAGCGAAGGCAAGTCAACCGTGTCCGCCAATCTTGCCATCACCATGGCGCTCTCCGGCGCGCGCACGTTGTTGATTGATTGCGATCTCCGCCGCGGCGCATTGCGCGAAGCGTTTGGAATCACGTCAAAAATCGGGTTCTCCGAAGTGTTGAAGCAGGAAGTCAACTGGCGCGAAATCGTCGTCCCAACCGCCGTTTCCACGCTGTTCGTTTTACCGCGTGGCAAGACCTTGTCCCAGCCGAGCGAACATCTCTTGCGCGAATCTACCGAAGTGCTCTTGAGAGAAATTTATCAGCACTACGATTACGTGATCATCGACAGTTCGCCGGTTCTGGCGGCGGACGACACCACCAGTCTCGCCCCGAAAATCGACGCCACGCTCTTTGTTGTTAGGCTCTCCTACACGTCGGCCCGTCTGAGCAAGAAAGCGCTCGAGCTTCTCTATGGGCGGCAAGTCAATGTTCCGGGAGTGATACTGAATTTCGTCGATACTTCGCTGCCCGAGTATTACTACTACCAATACTCCGAATACTACTCGACACCGGCTGTTCCCGATGGCGAAGCGGTTCCTCCGGTGCGTCGAGAACGCCCGAAGCCGATCGAGACCGCATAACGCGGCTGGGGATTTTAGATCGACATCGCCGGTTCGGCAGCAACCGAAGAAGCTGCAGATTCCTCTTGGCACTTGGGTAGCTCATTGCTCTCTTGAACAGATGATTTGCCCATGAGCTTCTTCGTCCCGGTATCCACGCCTGTTTTGGACGAAGGCTCGGCTCCGATCCTTAGGCGAGCATTCGACCAGGCCCGCCGCATCGGCAATTACGCGCTCGTCCAGGCCGCCGTGCAAATCATCGCTTTCTCAAGTGGAATTCTTCTCGTGCGATGGTTGCCACAGCGCGAGTACGCCTATTTCACCATCGCCAATGCGATGCAGGCCACTCTCATGCTGCTTGCCGACATTGGCATCAGTGTTGGCCTCATATCGATCGGCGGTCGTGTTTGGCAGGATCGACATCGTTTCGGTGAATTGATCAACACCGGTTTAGCCGTTCGCAAAAAACTTGCCGCGGGCGCCGTCGTCATCGTTACGCCGATCTTGTATGCGATGCTGGCCAGAAATGGCGCATCTGCAATTTACACAATGCTGTTGATCGCCTTCGTTCTGGCCGGTTTCTCGATTCAACTTTCGGTCGACATCTTCAGCGTGGTGCCGCGGCTGCGCTCGGACATCGGCCGCATTCAAAAAATCGATTTCACCTGCGCGATTGTTCGTCTGCTCCTTATTCTGGGATTGGTCTATGTGTTCGCCACTGCCGGACTCGCGGTCGCTATCGCCAGCGTCACATTCCTTTTGCAATATCTCCTTCTCCGCGCTTACGCCGCGAAAGTTGTCGATCTAAAGGCGAACGAAAACGCGGAAGACCGGCAGGAAATTGTACGGTTAATCAAAAATCTGGCCGCGAATGCGGTGTTTTATTGTTTTCAGGGACAGATCACCGTCTTTCTGATTAGCTTTTTCGCGCGCCGCGCTGCTTCAGTTGCCGAAGTGGGAGCTCTTGGACGTCTCGCCATGATTTTCACCGTCTTAACGAATTTGCTCATCAACATTTTCGTCCCGGCTTTTGCGCGTTGTCAGGACAGACGCAAATTGCGTTACCTTTATGCTGCGATTGCTGGGGGCGTGATTCTTTTCAGCGCGGTCGTGCTCGGTGGTGCTGCATTGTTTCCCGATCAATTTCTTTTTGTTCTCGGCAATCGTTACTCCCATCTCCATCGCGAACTTCTCTTGATGATCGGTGTCGCGGTGATCTCAGCTTTCAGTGGCACGCTTTGGTTGCTCAATGCTTCTAAAGCATGGGTCAGTGGCGCGTGGCTTTACATTCCGCTTACTCTCGCCACCCAAATCGCGCTCATTCCGTTCACCGATTTTTCCAGTGTCGCCGGCGTCCTTATTTTTAATCTGATATCGGCGGTGCCAAGCTTACTCCTCAATCTGGCGCTGAGTTATCGAGGCTTTCGTAATTTCGCACCGTCTGCAGGATGAACGTGCCTTACCATTCGGCGCGGCTGGAAGGAAAAATCGCGCGCTCTCTTTACCGCGCCGCGCTGCCAATGATCGTCCGACAACGTATTCGCATTGCGCGCGAACTCCCGTTTGACGTTTTTGCTTACTCTGGAGAAAACAGTCTGCCGGAGCAGGTTGCGTCTATTCGCTCATTTCTTACTTACGCTGGCAGACCGAAACAGTTCACGGTTGTGTCCGATGGATCTTACACAAGCACGAGCATTGAATTGCTGGAAAGGATCGATAACGCTGTGCGTGTTCAAAAAACGCCTTCGCTATTGCCGCCGGGATTGCCGAATTCGATTCAGTCGTATCTCACGACGCATCCGACCGGCAAGCAACTCGCTCTTCTAATGAGCCTGCCGGTAAACGGCCCAACTCTCTACACCGATTCCGATGTGCTCTTTTTTCCCCGAGCCTACGAGCTGGCCGATCTTTCCAAGGGGCAATCGATCTCCGCACTTCATCTCGCCGATTATCAATTCTCCGGCGACGAACGGCTCATTCTGGATCCTTCAGAAAAACAAAACCCTGCCAACACCGGATTTATTTTCTTTTTCCGAAAACTGGATTGGTCGCGCGGGCTCGAGCGATTGCGGATGTTGAACGGTGCACCGAATTTTTTCACCAATCAGACTGTGATGCATTTGTGTATGCACGCCAACGGCGCCGTCGCATTCGATCCGAGCGAGTTCGTTCTGAAGGTGGACGATCAGTTTGTTTACCGCGACCGATACGCCGGCCGCTCACTCGCGATCCGGCATTACGTCAATCCGATTAGGCACAAATTCTGGACCGCTCTCGCGCGTCGCTTGCCAAAATAAGACCCGTGCACAAACAGCTTCGCATTCTCGGCATTGTGAATCTCCCATGGGACCCGCGATTGGGTGCGGCCCGCGTTTGGTTAGAATTGTCCGAACAATGGACAAAAGCCGGACACAAGATCGACAAATTTTGTCTCAGCGATGCGTTTCCGAAGCCGACGCGTTCGCGCGCGCTCTCGGCTTGGCGACAAGCGGTCTTTCCATATCGAGCTGCGCATTACGTTCGGCGCAACGCCGGGGAATTTGATGTCATCGATTGTTTGATCGGAACGCTTCCGTTTTCGAAAAAATCGTTACGCTTCCAAGATCTCTTGGTTGGCCGCTCGATTGGATTGTATCTGGTTTATGACGAATTCATCCGATTGAGTCGACGGCGATGGCCCGATCAGCCGCGCGGAAAATTTCTGGGCCGGCTCTTTTACACTTTTACTTCCTGGCTGCTGCGGCGCAGCGCCGACCGCGCGCTTGCTCATTGCGATTTGTTCAACGTTCCAAACGAAGACGAAAAGCGATCGCTCGAAAAACGCTCCGCTGCGCAGACGATTGCTTTGCCGTATGGCTTGAATGAAGCCGAGCGCGCCGCGCTTGCCACTGCGGCGCAATCAGCGCCGGAGCGTTTGACCCGAAAGGAGATTTGCTTTCTTGGGATGTGGAGCGTGCGAAAAGGTTCGCGCGATTGGCCGGAAATTGTTCGCGCCATTTTGAATTCGGTGCCGGCGGCGCGGTTCACCTTTCTCGGCACGATGACGGATGAGCAAACAGTTCTCCGCGATCTTCAGCTCTCGTCGGCTGAATCCATTCGTTGTCTTACCAGCTACGATCCAAAAGAGCTTCCGCAATTAATCGGCGGCTGTGCGGTGGGGCTTTTTCCCAGCTACATTGAAGGATTCGGCCTTTCTGTGCTCGAACAGCTCGCCTCCGGCATTCCCACGATTGCCTACGACGTGCCTGGCCCGCGACATATCTTCGCCGCTACTGGCGCGCAGTTTTTGGTTCCGGCCGGAAACGTGAAAGCGATGACTGATCGCGCGCTGGAAATTTTGCGAATGAATGAAACTGACTACAGCGCGCTCTCCGCCAAATGCCACCAAATCGCCGCACAGTTTCGTTGGGAACAGATAGCATCTGATACTATCCGGGAGTACACCGCAGCGCTCGCTCGGCAAAAATCGCGAAACCAGCAGCGCCAAGCGCAAACCGTTTCAGTTTGAGCACGCTTCTCCAAATCGTTCCCAAAGTCCCCGGAGGAATCGACGGCGTTGGGGACTATGCCCTCACCATCGCAAAGAAACTCCGCGACCAGTTCGGTTATGAGACGGTTTTCGCGAGCAAACGGTTCGAAAGAGAACCGGGGTCAACCAGTCCTTCTGTAGCCGGTTTCGATGTTTTGTCCCTCGATCGTTTGCTCGATGATCCGCCTCGAAAATACGATCACACGCTTCTGCATTATGTGAACTACGGATTCCAAAAGCGAGGCGTTCCGTTTCGCCTGTTGTCGATCTTGCGTGCGTTGCGCCGGCAACAGCATGGGAAGTTGCTCACGATTTTTCATGAGTTGTATGCGTCGGGCCCGCCGTGGAAGAGCGCGTTCTGGCTGCGGCCGTTGCAAATCCATCTGGCAAAGTCAGTCGGTCGTTTATCGGACGCATGCATTGTGAGCAGCGATAATTTTCGCTCCGAGCTGAAACGTATGGTCCCGAACGGACACGTTGAATTGCATCCGGTGCCCTCCGGGTTGGGAGAACCAGCGCTTTCTCCGGATCAAATTGCCGATCGCGATCCGCATCGGTGGGCGATCTTCGGCGGCACAGCCCTGGTTGAACGCTCCCTGCGAGCGTTTCGTCAACTCCTGCCGCGCATTCCGGATTCAATTGCTCCTAGGAAGTTGCTTGTTCTTGGCGGCGAGGACAATCCAGTCGCGCGTTTGCTCCTTGTCGATCTTGGGTTTGAATCCGATTACCGTCCTCGCATTGCCCCGGCCGATGGATCGGAAATTCTCAAGAGTTGTTCGTTCGGGTGGTTCAATTATTTCCATCGTCCTGACGTCGAGACCTCAGTCATTTTGAAATCGAGCGCTTTCGCTTCAGCGTGCGCCCACGGCGTGATTCCCGTTTTCCCCCATCGCGGCTCAGCGATCTCGCTCGACGGCGATCGTTTGCCTGGACCGTTTTTTGTGGCGTCAGATCGCTGTGAAATTCCTGGCGCAGGTGACCGGGCCCGAATCGCAGCTGGCATTTACGATTGGTATCAACGACACGCCTCTTCGGAATTCCTGGTCCAAGCCGTTGCCAAGACGCTCGGCCTGAGTGCTGCCCGATGAATCAGGATTCTCCTGATCGGCCGATCGAATTGGTCGCGATTATCAATTCAGTTAATCGCCGCTCACTGTTGGAGCGCGCGATTGCGTTGCTCACCGAAGCATTACGAAGCGCACGAGTTGGTTCGGCCATCATTGTTTTCGAAGCCGGCTCGACCGATGGCAGCGTCGAGTTTCTTAAAACGTGGTGCGAAAATAATCCGGCCGACAATCTTATCGTAATTGAAGCCTCCGGAGATCGTCGCTCGTTCAGCGAGGGCGTGAACACCGCGTGCGCTGAGGCGATTGCCCGTTTTCCAAGATGTCGCTGGCTTTTCCTTTACGAGACCGACAATTGCCTAACGAGTGCCGAACCATTGGACAAAGCGATCTCGCTTCTGCAATTGGAATCGCAGCTCGCTGCCGCCGGCTTCACCGTCAAACAACATGACGGTAAGTTCTTCGGATACGGAATGCGTTTTCCCACGGCGCTATCGTTCGCGCTCGGACAGAACCTCGCTGGGCAATTGAATCTGCACGCTCCGAACAATTCGACCTGGCAGCTCAGCGAAGGAATTCGCTGGCGCACCTGCGATGTGGTTTTCACCAGCCCACTCCTGATTCGCCGCGAAGCGTGGGAGCAGAGTCACGGATTCGACGAGAAAACATTTCCATTTTCCGATGTCGATCTTGATTGGGCGTGGCGTTGCGCCAAGCTCGGCTGGAAAATGGCGGTGATCGCTAGCGAAGAAGTGGTGCACGATAATCGCCGGCAGCTCTCCGCCTGGTCGGCCAACCGCGCGCTCGATTTTCATCGCAATCGTTTCCGGCTCTTGAAACGTCACCGCGGCAAACACGTGGCCCTGCTCAAGCCATTTCTGTTCGTTCGACATTGGTTGGAAACGATGATTCTTGCGTGGAAGTCGGCCGCAGATCCAATGGCAAAAGAAAAACTCGCGAAACGCAAACAGATGTT